>CAJXVG010000094.1 GCA_913061495.1 uncultured Winogradskyella sp. | reverse complement strand
CGAGATCAGCCTCGGTCTCGTGGGCTCGGAGATGTGTATAAGAGACAGACATAGCTTTGGTCATATTTCAGAAGACAAGATTCCGATTAAAATGCTTCAAAAACTCTATAGACATTCATCGGTCACTACTACAATAAAATACCAAGCCAACTTCATCCACAAGGATGCTGATGATGCTTTGGATAGTGTCGTAAATTTTTAGATTAAGATATAATTTTCCTAAACTGACAAAAGTCATAAAATACCCTGTGCATCAAAGCTAATTTTGTCCTGTAATATTAAAACAACAGGTATGACAGCTTTAGCAAGATTAGAAAAAGATTTTATAGAAAATGTAATGGGATATTCGGCATTAGGCATCGTGTTGTCTACGTGCCTGGGGTCTATCGCAATTTTCCAAATACTCAATTTTGGTCACGGATTATTAAATATGGCGCTTGTTCTTGTATGTGTTAGCATTTGTACAATGCATAACGCAGCGATATTAACTGTACAAAAGCCATCAATGATATTTAAACTTTTAATGGCCAGCACAATCATTAACGGTCTTGTAATCCTAACAAGTCTCTTTCTATGAAACGTGACGCTTATTTAGTCTCTAAATATAACGTTCCAGGTCCTCGATATACAAGCTATCCTACCGTACCGTATTGGGATGGAAATAGTTTTTCTGTTGATGGATGGCAGACGAGTATTCAACAGGGTTTACGCTTGTCCGAAAACCAAACAAGCAAAGGTTTAAGTATTTACATACATCTTCCCTTTTGCGAGAGTATGTGTACTTTTTGTGGATGTACCAAAAGAATTACAAAGAATCATTTGGTTGAAAAACCGTATATCCAAGCATTGCTGAAGGAACTGAGAATGTATGCCGAAATTATCGGTCACAGACCATTGATACAGCAATTGCATCTGGGCGGTGGTACACCCACGTTTTTTTCTGCCGAAAATCTGGAAGATCTATTAATTGGGATTTTTGAGATTGCAGATACGGCAAATAAAGTTGAATTTAGTTTTGAAGGCCATCCCAATAATACCACACGGGAACACCTCAAAATGTTCAATCGCAATGGATTTAAAAGAGTCTGTTATGGGGTACAAGATTATAACGAGACTGTGCAAAAGGCCATTAATCGTATTCAGCCTTTTGAAAATGTAAAACAAGCTACGGTAGATGCACGTGCAACCGGATTTACATCGGTAGGCCACGATATTATATTTGGGCTTCCGTTTCAAACACAAGATGCCGTGATAAATACCGTCAATAAAACCATAGAATTGATGCCAGACCGCATCGCGTTTTACAGCTATGCACACGTGCCGTGGATAAAAGGAAACGGCCAGCGTGGCTATAGTGAAGAACATTTACCGTCGCCAAAACAGAAGCGGCTACAATATGAAATAGGCAAAAAAATGCTGTTGCAGGCAGGCTATGTAGAAATAGGGATGGACCATTTTGCGCTTAAAACCGATGACTTATATAGCGCCCAACAAAATGGCAATATCCACCGTAATTTTATGGGCTATACGTCCTCGAAGACGGATGTTATGATTGGCCTGGGTGTTTCTGCCATTGGCGACAGTTGGTATGGTTTTGCACAGAATGTAAAAACTTTAAAAGAATATTATGAGTGCTTGCGCAACAATGAACTGCCTGTAATGCGTGGTCATATATTAAATGATGAAGACCTTGTCCTACGCCAGCATATTCTAAATTTGATGTGTAATTTTGAAACATCTTGGAACGTTGAATCAATGCAAATTTCAGAAATAGAAAACATCCTTTCAAAACTTTCGGAAATGCAATTGGACGGATTGATTGAAATTTCAGAAAACAAGTTAAAAGTCACTGAAGCAGGCAAACCTTATGTTCGAAATGCATGCTTACCGTTCGATTTACGTCTACAGCGTAAGAAGCCAGAAACTAAATTATTCTCAATGATTGTTTAAAATACAAAAAGTTCATTGTTCGGAAAGCCCGCTTGAATATAGTTGTTCTTGCGGGTTTTCTATTTTCTTTTTTCAATATCCTCTTTACGAATGCGCTCATTGCGGCGTTTACGGTCCTTTGCCTTTCTTATTTTATAAATTAAAAATACCGCAATGGCTATCACTACAATGCCATAAAGGCTATAAGTCACCCAGCCGTCTGTCCAACGACCTATATCTTGAAGTAAAATCTGTGTTGTTCTCATCGTTATCTATTTATGATAGTATCATTTTCAGGATCTTCGTTACTTTCGTTTTTGATATTTTGATTGCTACGGGTAAGGTTATAAATAACTGCAACAAGTACAATACATACAACTGCAAATACGCCAATTATTATTGTGCCTAATCCCCAATTCACAAGTGGCAAGAAGAGTGAGTTCATAATTTTATAGTTTTTTGGTTATTCTTTGTTTTAATGACACAAATGGTTGTTCGATACTTTTTCAATGGCTACCATATTTGAAGGTGACACGTAGGGTATTCCCAACCCAAGTCCTCGTAATATAAAAAGCACACCAACGATAATTACAAACACAGGTATGGCTTTTAAAATACGTTGTTTGAAAGTGGTATTTAAAAAATTGCCCAAATAGGTTGCAGTCGTCATCAAGGGAATCGTTCCTAACCCAAAAAACACCATATACAAACCACCTTCCCACGCGCCACCAGCTGCTACGCTACCAAAAACTGCCATATAGACCAATCCACAGGGCAAGAAACCGTTTAAAAAACCAATGGTAAAAAAACTATCCATTGATTTTCGCTTGAGCTCTGCACCCAAAGCACTTTTTACTTTCCCGACCCATTTGTACATAAATCGAGAACCATTGTATTTACTGAATACTTTTGAAGGTAATATGATTGCCAAAATCATCAGTACACCTATCACAATGGATATATGTTGTTGAAAGCCAAACAAATCCAACCGTCTTCCCAAAAAGCCAAAAAGCACCCCAATGGTTCCATACGTAAGTAGTCGCCCAACGTGATAGCTAAATATTTGTAACACTCGCTTTACTGGATTATTCCTATCTACCGGAAGCAGAAAGGCAATAGGGCCACACATTCCCACGCAATGGAAACTGCCTAATAATCCGAATATGAGTGCGGTGATTAACATCGTTAATAGGTTATTTCTTTTTTGAAGCGGTATTTCTTCCCTTCGTATTCCCAATCTATGGTAATGTTCCAGCGACCGTCCAGCAAGCGATTGTCAGGTATGAGCAAATTAGGATCTGTGAGTTCCAGTGGAAGTTCAAAATCCAGTTGCTTGTTAGACGGTCTGTATAGGAACACTTTTCCTTTTATTTTTTGTGGCTCAAATTCTTCAGGAAATTGAAGTAAATAACCCATATCATTTTTAATTCCAGTAATCTGTTTTTCCATAGCAGCGGTGTTTTGTTGTGCATAAATATTGTCCTGCAATTCCATTTCTTTTTGGTAATAGCCTTCTGTAACCAAATCGTGTTCCAAGTTATTATCCGTCGTCATACGGTACACCAGAAATAAGATAAAGCCTATAAAAAGCGCCATCCCGATGACCAACCCCGTTCCCCAATTTATTTTCATAACCTTTAATTTTTATTTTTTAAAACTTGTTGTACATCCATCTTCTTCATTTTCTCGACCATTAGTTTTGCTTGACACGTTAGGTTGCCACCTGGTTTTCCATTTTGACAGCCGTTGCAGCAGTCGCTTTTGTGTTGGTTTTTCATATCTTATATTTGCTATTGAATTCCGAGTTTCATTCAACCCAGGCTTCAACCTTATTAGTAACTTCTTGGTCCGAGAAAAGCTGTTCGAGTCGTTTCTATCTGTTCTTCACCGCTAAATACGCCAATGACCACTTTATCCTTATCGCCGCTCAAAGCACTCGCATTTACCTCAATAAAAAGTGTGCCTTCGGCAAAATCGCCTGCTGGCACGGTAAAGGTTTCGTGGCTCACTATTTTAATCTTGCCATTGTGGGATAAAAGTTTAAAACGTACATCCTCAATGTCATTATTGGTTTTATTGACCAGTTTATAGGTGTACACATTGCTGATTATATTATCTGCTTTTCGTTCATATAACTGACCTGGCAATCGTAGAATATCTGCTTCCACATCGTTGCGCAGAAAGAGCATTCCTACTAATACGGCTGTTAGAATTCCAAGAACCACGGTGTACCCTTTAAGACGTGGTGTGAACTCAAACTTGGTCTTCTTTTCTATATTTTCTTCACTGGCATAGCGTATCAAACCTTTGGGCAGGTCCACGGCTTCCATTATGTTGTTACAGGCATCGATACAGGCGGTGCAATTCACACATTCCATTTGTGTTCCGTTGCGTATATCAATTCCTGTAGGACAAACGTGTACACATTGAAAACAATCGATACAATCACCTTTACCCGAGGCTGCACGGTCTTCTTTTTTATTGAACTTTGCACGACCCTTTTCTTTTTCACCACGTTTATGGTCATAAGCAACCACAATACTTTTATTATCCAGCAGCACGCCTTGCAATCTTCCGTAAGGACAGACAATGATGCAAACTTGTTCTCTAAACCACGCAAACACAAAGTAGAATACACCTGTAAAAATGATGAGCGAAATTAGCGTGCTCATATGTTCCATCGGGCCATCTGTGATATAGCGTATCAGGCGGTCACTACCTATTAAGTATGCCAAAAACACGTTGGCAATCAAAAACGAAATCACAAAAAAGACAAGCCACTTTAAAGAGCGTTTGAGAATCTTTTCCCTGTTCCACGGCATTTTAGCCAGTCGCATTTGTTTGCCACGGTCGCCATCTATCCAGTATTCTATCCGGCGGAACACCATTTCCATAAAAATGGTCTGCGGGCATACCCAACCACAAAATAAACGCCCAAAGGCGACGGTAAACAGGATGACGAATAACACGCCAACCAACATAACCATCACAAAAATGTAGAAATCCTGTGGCCAGAACGGTAAACCAAAAATATTGAACCGACGTTCCAATACATTAAAGAGCAAAAATTGATGACCGTTAATTTTTACGAAGGGTGCAGCAAACAGAAAAATGAGAAGCACGTAACTCACATACTTGCGATACTCGTACCATTTGCCCACAGGCATTTTTGGAAATACCCACGCTCGCTTTCCTTCTTCATTGAGCGTACCTATGGTATCTCTAAAATTATCTTTACCCTGTTCTGCCATTAGTTTGCGTAACTCTCAATTTTATGAAGCATCAATCCAGCTATATTCTTACCTCGTTGCTTCGCTTCTGTGGCTGTGATGCCTTCAAAATGCTCATCTATAATTGTATTCCACAATTTTAACCAATGGTCAAACTGTTTTTTACTCATTTCTGTCTTTTTGCTCAATTGGATATGTTTTACCATCGGATTTCCCTTAAAGCTCATCTTGCCCAGCAATACGGTTTCCCAGAAGCTGTACATTTTAGGCAGATGTAGAATCCAATCTACCGCAGCAACATCATTAAAGATGTAGCCTATAGTTTTATCTGCTTTTACTTTATCATAGAAGCTATTGACCAATAATTCTATATCATTCCTTGTTTCTATATCTTTCATTTCTTTTCATTCAAGAACAATAGGAATATAGCGTCATCCCAAGCCACAACGCTATGTTTAACATTCATTGGGATATCATAACTTTCGAAACGAGCAAAACGTTTACTTTCCATTTCTGTATTAAAATCAATTTCGCCTTGTACTACAAGTAATTTTGCTTTGCAGGGTGCAACGTGTTCTGAAAGTTCCACACCACGCCTTAAACCTATGGCCATTATTTTCGTTCCGTTTTCATCAAGTATTTTTTTAATAACGGGACGGTCGCTTACCTTTAAATTTTGTGCTACTTCGGTCATCATCTTTCTACATTTTAAGGTTTCAAAATCAATTTATACTATCATTAACTACATCGCCAGTTACGGGCTGGTCTTCTATAATCACTTGTACTTTTGTACTATCTATTACTTTTACGTCCACTTCTTCAATAGGTGCAAGTGGGTCCATCCATATTTCGCCTTCGGGTTCTTTAGCATCGGCTGGGTTGGTACCGTGTAGACTTAAAATATAACTTGCAACCTGTGCCATTTCGGAAGGTTTCAGTTCAGATTTCCAAGCAATCATTCCTTTTCCAGCACGTCCACCTTCAGAAATGGTCTTGAAGACATTTTTAATTCCACCACCTAAAATCCAATGGTCATCCGTTAAATTCGGCCCGATACCACCGCCACCACTTGCTTTATGACAGGCAACACAGTTTCCTGTAAATATGGTCTCGCCCGCTTTTAGGTCGCCTGCATCTGACAATAATTCCACGGTATTAAAATCAACTAAATCCTTTGCTGTTTTTTTGTATTCTTCGATTTCTATCTTTGCCTCGGCAACGGCTATCTGATATTCCTCATCTTGATTTATTCCATCAAAAATGTGGTAGCGCGCCATATAAACAATAGCAAAAATGATGGTTGCATAAAAGCCATATACCCACCACGGCGGTAGTTTATTATCCAACTCACGGATGCCATCATAATTATGATCTAATACTATTTCGCCTTCCTGTTCAATAGGCTTGCTACCTAAGAGTTTCTTATACGTGTCTTTAAACCACTTGAATTGATTTGCCTTTTCTACAGCTCTTTTCTCATCATACTTTGCTTGTGCCTCAGGTGTCAACGTTCTATAGAGAACGTTTTCAAGCGCACCGACACATATTTCGGCAGCGGTATAGGCCAATATTATAAACCCTAAAAATGCCCATAGCCAAGGTTGCTCTATAAAAATCGATGCTTCGCCCGTAGTGCCAATCCAATTCAGGAAAAAATATCCACAGATTGAGAATCCCAGTATTCTTAATATTGCTGCTGTCTTCATAGGGTTTCTTCGTTTTCGTTATTATCTATTTCTAACGGTATGTTGCTCACTTCTGCGATGTGCGCTTTCTTGGCGGTAAATACCCACCAGAAAAGCACTACAAAAAAGATGAAGAAAATGAGTAGGGAAATCATTGGGTAAATTTCTACACCATCAATATTTTCCAAGTTGCCTTTTATATATTTCAACATAACTATTGGTTTTGGTTTGTGGTTACTTCTTCTTTTGTTTTAATCTTGATATCTGTACCCAGACGTTGTAGGTATGCTATAAGAGCTACTACTTCACGGTCGCGCATCTCAACAAACTCTTCACCGTTTTCTTCTGCATATTTCTTATTGGCCTCGTAGGAACTTACAAAATCAGGGTCTGTATATAAGTTCTTTTCGATTTGAGTTCCTTGTTCGTCCATCCATTGTTGTGCCCGTTCTATCTCTTCCATTGTGTAAGGCACACCCAAAGAAACCATTGCTTTCATTTTATCTTCAGTCTGAGATTTATCCAGTTCGTTATTTATGAGCCATTTGTAGGATGGCATTATAGAACCAGAACTTGTGCTCTGTGGGTCATAAAAATGATTTAAGTGCCAGTTATCACTATATTTTTGACCCACCCGCATTAAATCCGGACCTGTTCGTTTACTTCCCCATAGAAAAGGGTGGTCATATACATATTCCCCAGATTTTGAATATTCGCCATAGCGTTCCACTTCACTTCGGAAGGGTCGCACCATCTGCGAATGACAGGACACACAGCCTTCACGGATGTAAATGTCACGTCCTTCTAATTCTAAAGGTGTATATGGTTTTACGGTTGAAATTACTGGAACGTACTCATCCACCATCAACGAAGGAACAATCTGAACGATACCACCTATTAAAATGGCTATCGTAGCAAAAATTGTTAATTTTACGGGTCGTCTTTCTAACCAAGTATGGTAGCCTTCCTTAGCAGTACGTTTTTTAGATACTCGTTGTAACGGTGCAGCTTCGGCAAGTTCATCTGTTACTTTGCTGCCTTGACGTACCGTCATAATTACATTATAAAGCATTATGAATGAACCCAAGATAAACAAACTACCACCTATGGCACGCATCCAATACATAGGTATGATTTCGTTTAATGTTTCCAAGAAATTTCCGTAGGTCAACGTTCCATCTGGATTGAACTGTTTCCACATAGAAGCTTGTACAAATCCAGCTACATACATAGGCAGCGCATACATAATAATACCCAGCGTTCCTACCCAGAAATGGGCGTTGGCCAGTTTTGTTGACCATAATTTGGTTTTGAACAATTTTGGCACGAGATAATAAATCATACCAAAGGTCAAAAATCCGTTCCAGCCCAATGCACCAACGTGTACGTGTGCAATAATCCAATCGCTAAAGTGCGCAATGGCGTTTACGTTTTTAAGCGACAGCATAGGTCCTTCAAAAGTGGCCATACCGTAGCAGGTAATCGCCACGACCATAAATTTAAGAACCGGGTCTGTACGTACTTTATCCCACGCACCACGTAAGGTCAACAGTCCGTTTATCATTCCACCCCAAGAAGGTGCGAGTAGCATTATGGAAAATGCAACCCCTAAATTCTGTGCCCAATCTGGCAACGAAGAATATAATAAGTGGTGCGGTCCAGCCCAGATATAAATAAAAATAAGCGACCAAAAGTGTACGATGGACAGTCGATAAGAATACACCGGTCTATTAGCCGCTTTGGGTACAAAATAATACATCAATCCGAGGAATGGTGTTGTCAAGAAAAACGCTACTGCATTATGTCCATACCACCATTGTACCAAGGCATCCTGTACACCTGCATACACTGAATAACTTTTTAATGCTGAAACAGGAATTTCAATACTATTCACAATATGTAAGACAGCAACTGTCACGAAAGTTCCTAAATAAAACCAAATCGCAACATATAAATGGCGCTGTCTTCGCTTGAGTATTGTACCTATCAAATTGGCACCAAAAGCTACCCAAATAAGTGCTATGGCAATATCAAAAGGCCATTCCAGCTCTGCATATTCTTTTGAAGTAGTGTAGCCTAATGGCAGCGTGATGGCAGCACCTACGATAATGGCTTGCCAACCCCAAAAATTCAAGTTGCTCAACCAATCTTTCCACATACGTGCTTTAAGCAGTCGTTGCGTAGAATAATAAACCCCTGCAAAAATAGCATTGCCCACAAAGGCAAATATTACAGCGTTGGTGTGCAAGGGTCGCAAACGACCAAAGCTTAACCACGAAATACCGTCTGTTACGTTAGGAAATAAAAACATAAAGGCGAGCAGTAGTCCTACGCTCATCCCGATAATACCCCAAAAAATGGTGGCATTTACAAACTTTTTTACGATTTTATTGTCGTAGTAGAATTGTTCTGTTTGCATAATTTATTGGTTACTGGTTTGAATGATTTCTTTGTTATCGCTTTTTTCCTGCTCTTTTTTAGGTTTAACCAATTCATCTTCAAAAAGCATTCTAACAGATGGCGTATAGGTATCATCATACTGCCCTTTCTTTACAGAATACACAAACGCGATAAAGAAAATGATAGCAACAATCACACTCACAGTGATTAAAACATAAATAATACTCATACCTACCTGAATTATGGTGTAAAATTACTTGGATGAACTTGCATAAAAGATGACTTTTGTCAGTTGAGAAAAATTATTTCATAAGCTCTCAAACCATTAAATACAATCCTAAAACCCCTGCCGTTCTATGTGCCTCGGCAAGTGTACTCTCTTTATCAAAATCAGTGTTGGCACAAAGCCTTTCGAGCGATTGTAATTTTAGTTGCAGGCGTTTATATTCACATATTAAGTAATCCTGCATCACGAGACAATTTGAACATTGGCTCAGTTCGTATTTCTTTTTCAACTGAAAAAATAACTGTGCTATCTGTTTGATTTCCTGTTTCATTTTAATTCAATTTTAGTTTTCAGATTTCTTCCGATGATATATGTACAAATGGTGGTAAACACCACAATACTAATTGAGCTTAAAGGCATTAAAATAGCGGCAACCACAGGTGCGAGATTTCCTGTCACGGCAAATCCCAGCCCAATGAGGTTATAGAATAATGAGAACACAAACGCGTATTTAATGATGCGAACTGACTTTTGCGAAAGCGTCACAAATTCAGATAAAGCTTTTAATTTACTGGCATCGATAATGCCGTCGCACGCAGGCGAGAATACATTTACATCTTCTGAAACAGCGATGCCCACATTGCTCTGTGCCAGTGCACCCGCATCATTCAGTCCATCGCCTACCATCATCACATTTTTACCTTGCTGTTGTAGCCTTTTGATAAAGTTGAGCTTGTCATCTGGTTTTTGATTGAATTTTAACTGTGCCGATTGCGGCAACTGTGTTTTTAGAAATTTCTTCTCGCCATCATTATCGCCAGATAGCACGATTAAGTTTGCCGTTTTATTCAATTCCGAAAAGAGCTCTTGCATCCCCTCACGATAGGTATTGTTAAACACGTAACAACCTTTATAATCATCGTTTGTGCTTATGTGAACCTGTGTGTCAGTCGTTTCAGGTTGTTGATTTTTATTTCCTACAAAAGCATAGCTACCGACCTTTACGCTCGTTTTTCCGTAAATTCCTTCAATTCCTTTACCCGTTTCTTCCGTAAAATCATCCAGCGTACAGATATCGTTAATCCGCAACAATTCATAAAGTGCTCTGCTCAACGGATGATTGGATGCACGCAAAGTGCTGGTCAATACTTTTTGCTCATCTTCAGTAAGTGATATGCCTTGGTAGGTAATTAAGTTTTTGTTGTGCGTGGTGAGCGTTCCTGTTTTGTCAAAAACCACGGTATCAATGTTTGCCATCTGTTCAATGACACTACTTTCTTTTAGATATAACTTTCGCTTCCCAAAGATGCGCAACATATTACCCAACGTAAATGGTGCCGCCAGTGCTATGGCGCAAGGGCACGCCACAATAAGTACGGCGGTAAAGACATTAAAAGCGATTGACGCATCTATAAATAGCCAAATTCCCGTTGCTATTACAGCAATGCTCAAAATAGAAAAGGTAAACCTTCGGCTTATCTGGTCGGTCAGGTTTTCAAAGGTGGTGGCTTTGTTTTTACTGAAAACTTCATTGTTCCATAACTGTGTTAAGTAAGATTGCTCAACTTCTTTGGTCACTTCAACTTCTGTCTCTTATACACATCTCCGAGCCCACGAGACCGAGGCTGATCTCG
>CAJXVG010000093.1 GCA_913061495.1 uncultured Winogradskyella sp. | reverse complement strand
TACGAGATCAGCCTCGGTCTCGTGGGCTCGGAGATGTGTATAAGAGACAGCATGTTAACTAATACATTAGAACAAACCATTTCTAACAAGATAAATGTAGATAGTGATACTCAAGATTTCTTTGAGCGTTTAGATAAATTAAGTGATGCCTTTTATAGTAAACTTACAAATAGCTATCCTAATTTAAGTAAAAATGAGATTAGACTTTGCTCATTAATTCGTTTAAAAATTGAAAGTCGTAGTATTGCAACACTTCAAAATATAACATTAGCTTCACTTAATACAAGTCGGTATCGCTTAAGAAAAAAGCTCAATCTAGCAGAAGATGTAGATTTAGATTATTTTATTCAAAATATATAATCTACTGGTTAACAACTATTTATCCTGTAATTTTTCAAATTGTCTATTAAATGTCTATGGCTTGTCCATTGGCAGTCTATTCTAATTTTACGGTTAATAAGCTTATGTCTAATACCTTAGTCATGTCTTAAGTTCATATTTATTAAACCCTGTTTATGGTATTATATCAGATTATCAATAAGTAAGTATAATTCAAAAATCGTATCACTCATGAAAAAATGTTTCCTTGGTTTATTTATTTTAGGTTTAACCAACCTTATCTCAGCACAAAATGATATAGCAATGGTAACGACTAACGTTACTGAAATCAGTTCTAAAACTTCCAAAGTTAAAAATGCACAGTATTTAAGAAGTAGCTCTAAAGAGGTTGAACATTTAGCTTTAGGAATTATGAAATTACAAAAGATTGCAGCAGATTACGACATTAAAAAAGAACGTATCTACGGCAACAACAAAACAATTACTTACGATGTTGTTTTTGAAACCAATGGCAATTATATAAAAGCTGTATATGACCACAATGGAACAATACTTAGCTCCGAAGAGTATTATGAAGATGTAAGGATTCCTTATGTATTAAGTAGCCAATTAGCTATAGAATATCCAGGTTGGTCTTTTAACAACAGTAATTGTGTCATATTATATTCTAAGAACGGAGAAGTAAACTACACCTATAAGCTAAAATTAAAAAAAGGAAATTCATCAAAATCCATTACTCGTAAGATTAAAAAATAACTATTAACCCTTATTAAACAATATCTATAAAGGCAATATCTATCAAAGGTGTTGCCTTTATTTTGTTTAAAGTGTTTTTTTAATCATGAACTGGTTTGCTTAATACTTTATTTCATTCAATATTCAAAAGCAACTATTTGTTTAATTACCAACAATGGTATCATTACCTTTGTCAAATACGTAAAAATAATTCAATAGAGAAGTTCCAAATTTGGATACTCCTATAGAAAATATATAAATCAATTATGGCCAATAACATTAAAGCGCAACAAGAAATTCTTGAAAAACTCAATATCTACGCGCTCAATCCAATGCAAGAACAAGCCTTGGAAACAATTGATACAAATGAAAAAACCATATTGTTATCTCCAACAGGTACAGGGAAAACCTTAGCTTTTTTATTGCCATTGTTAGACCAATTAGATCCTGAATGTGAAGAAGTACAGGCCTTAATTATTGTACCTTCAAGGGAATTGGCCATTCAAATTGAAACTGTTATAAGAGATATGGGCTCCGGTTATAAAGCAAATGCCATTTATGGAGGACGCTCCATTGCCAAGGATAAAATTGAACTGAAGCATACACCAGCAATCTTGATTGGTACACCAGGACGCTTGGCAGATCATTTTGAACAAGCCCGTTTTACTACCAAATTTATTAAAACCTTGGTTATTGATGAATTTGACATTTCAATTGAAGTAGGAGCGGGAGGTGAGATGAAATTCATTATGAGTTATTTAGCAAATGTAAACAAGCGTATTTTAACGTCTGCAACTGAAGGTGCTTCTATTCCAAAGTATTTAAAAATGGATGGAGCAAAAACGTTGAATTTCTTAACTGAAAGACCAAGTTCTAAACTTGAAGTTAAAACTGTAGTTTCTCCTTCTGTAAACAAGCACAATACTTTGGTGGATGTATTGCACCATGTAGGCAACGAACCCGGAATTGTGTTCTGTAACACCAAAGAACGACTAGAGGATTTAAGTCGTTTTTTGGATAAAAAGGACATTGCCCACACGTGCTTTTATGGAGGTATGGAGCAACATGATCGGGAGCGTGCGCTCATAAAATTAAGAAACGGCAGTGTTTCTGTGCTTGTTGCGAGTGATTTGGCTTCTCGAGGGATTGATATCCCAGAAATGCGCTATATAATTCATTACGAAATACCTTCATCTAACCAAGAATACACACACCGAAATGGCAGAACTGCCAGAGTTGACTCTAAGGGTACTGCCTATATTATAAAAGGTAAAGGAGAGGAGTTTCCTGAGTTTATAAAAAACACTAAACAAGTTAAGATTAATGCTTCTGGAATAATTAAACCACCATTTTGGACGACCTTGTTTATTTCCGGTGGTCGGAAGGATAAAATTTCAAAAGGAGATATTGCTGGTTTATTTTTTAAACAGGGAGGACTGAATAAAGATCAGTTGGGAGTTATTGAATTAAAGCAAGATTGTGCTTTTGTTGCGGTGCCTCAAAACATTGCTGAAGGTTTGGTAAATGAATTGAATAATTCACGTTTAAAGAAAAAGAAAGTAAGGATAACTCTTATTTAATTTTGGGTGTTTAAAATATACTAAGTTCTGAGTGGGTGGTTACTTCCTCGAGCAGTGTCATTCCTTTAAAGGAGTTGCCATTGGGATTTAATTTTGGACTCCAAACCGCTATGGTATATTGCTGTGGGTATAATGCTACAATGCCACCACCTACACCACTTTTTCCAGGTAAACCCACTCTAAATGCAAATTCGCCAGACTCGTCGTAAAAACCACAGGTTAGCATAATGGCATTGATTCGTTTTGCTTTGCCTTTGCTTATAATTTTTTTACCATCTAACTTTCGACCTCCATTAGCTAAAAATGTAAAGGTTTTTGAAAGTTGTTGGCAGTTCATTTCTAAGGAGCACATATCGAAATAAAAATCGAGGACGTCTTCTGGTTCATTATTAATATTGTCAAACGATTTTATGAAATTACAAAGTGCTGTATTTCTGTAGCCTTTAGCTTTTTCGGAATCTGCTATTTTATCGGAGTAGGTAAGGTCTGGTAAATCGCTTACATCCCTAACAAAATCCAAGAAATCTTTATGGGCATTATTAAGGTGTGTCATTAGAATATCGCAAATGACAATGGCACCAGAGTTTATAAACGGGTTTCGAGGAATGCCTTCATAACTTTCTAACAATAGAAGCGAATCGAATTTTGTACCAGAAGGCTCCACATCAACACGTTCCCAAATTTCTTCTCCTAAAATTTTATAAGCTAAGGTCAGTGAAAGTACTTTGGCAATACTTTGAATTGAGAATTTTTTTAAATTATCACCCACTCCAAAATTAGTACCATCTAAATTGGTGGTGTGAATACCGAAATTTGAAGGGTCTACATTGGCAAGTTCAGGTATATATGTTGCCAATTTACCTTTGTCTTCAAGAGCTTTGGTTAAACGATAAGCGTTTTCTATGATGTTGTAGTAGCTTGAGTGCATTTTGTAGTTTGGTTAAAACACTTTAAAATTAATGTTTTTCTTTGTGTTAACAACCCTATTTAGAAGCATTAGTCGTAGGAAAAAAAGCTTTTTCAGAAAGTGCGTAGCAAAGGGCTAAAATAAACAAAGAGAATAAAGATTTTTACGTCTCAATTCTCTTTGATATCATTTATTCCTTCAGTTGGCATTATCCGACGAAGTACAATGGGTATAATTTCAGCTGTTAAACTTAAGCACCCCAATAATGACAGTACTAATATAGTGAAAATATAGATACTCTCCAAATAAATGAAGGTTTATTTTTAAGTTAACTATTTAAGGTATTTAGAGGTTTGATACCCTTGGCCTCAAAATCTTTTGGATATCCACACTGTTTTTTTGAGGGATTAGAAAGGCGTTAAGATCATCAATGTGGCTAATTTGTTCTTCTTTATCGATAAAACCATAGCCTAAATACTCTCCGTTTTTAACCATTACGAAGGCTTCTTCGTTAGCGTGTCTGCCTTTTTCTTTGAGGATAATGTCTTCTTTGTGGTCTGAGATATTATAAATAGCCTCGAGTACCCTCTTATTATAATTTTCTGCGGTTTCTTCATCCCTACAAATACCTTTGCAATTTTTGATACTGAAATGGGAACACTCTGAAACAGACTCTTGCAAGTGGCAATATTTAGGACATAAATTATACTTAGCACAAAGTTTTTCTAAAAATAAGCGTACATCTCTAACATTGTAAAAGGTAATAATAGGGTTAGGCACCAAACGTCCTTTATTGCTCGCTAAATGCAAAATGCCTTTTCTATCTTCATAAGAGAAAATAGCATACGATTGTACAGTGCGTTTTGCTACTTTATTGTAATTAGGGAAATGGTGCTTAATTGCTGCATCTTCCATTAGTAAGGCTACTAGCTCACTGCCTGAAATTTCGAAATCAATATCTCGAGTCTCTCGTACCATTTCCAATGACTTTTTAGTTTTACTGTAAAAATGACTTAGTACTCTTTTTTTAAGATCTTTAGCTTTACCTACATAAATAACCTTTCCTTTTTTGTCTTTAAAATAATAAATCCCAGCTGCATGTGGCAAGGCATTGAATGTTTGTTTGGGTAGGTTGGGAGGTAAGGTTGCTTCTCTCGAGTTTTTGTTTAAGAATTCTTTAAAGACTTCAGTGGCATTTGGTTGTTGTTGCAGCAGTTGAAATAGAATTACGGTAGCTTGGGCATCACCTCTGGCTCTATGTCTGTCCACCAAGTCAATACTTAGCGCTTTACAGAGTTTACCCAAACTGTAAGAGCGATGACCAGGTAATAAACGTCTGGATAAGCGAACGGTACAGAGTTTTTTTCTTGTGAACTCTATATCTAAACGTTTAAACTCACCTTTAATAATATTATAATCAAAGTTAACATTGTGGGCAACGAAAGTGGTGTCTTCAGTAATATTTAAGATGTCTTGGGCTATGTCTTCAAATATTGGTGCATCTGCAACCAAACCGTTGTCAATACCTGTAAGTGCTGTGATATGTGTAGGAATAAAGCTTTCAGGATTAACCAATGATGTAAATTCATCTACAACCGTTTCACCATTGTATTTAAACACCGAAATTTCGGTTATACGGTTACTTTGTCCTGTGGTTTCAACATCAATGATTGTGTAAATCATGTTTCATTATAATTATTTAGAAACTATTGGTTTTAACACTTCCCAAACGGTAATAGCTACAATTTTATGACCTTCAACTGTTGGATGAATACCATCGCTCTGGTTCAATTCTGCAATACCACCTACGTCTTTCAAGATAAAAGGAATAAATTCTAAGTTGTTTTTGGCTGCTAAGTCTATATAGATTTGCTTAAATTCTGAGGTGTACTCTTGTCCCATATTGGGTGGCAATTGCATGCCAGCCAATATAATCGTTGTATTGGGACTCTTTTGTTTTACTACATCTATGATGTCTTGTAAGTTTGAACGTGTCTCTGAAAGTGCTACACCTCGTAAACCATCATTGGCACCAAGCTCTAGTATAAACACAGCACATTCTTGATTCAACACCCAATTGATACGGCTTTTACCACCAGCTGTTGTTTCTCCACTTACGCCTGAATTAACGACGGTGTAATTCAAGTTTAGCGCATCTATTTTTTGTTGTAAAACTGCAGGATACGCATCGCTATTGTCATCTAGTCCATAACCAGCCGTAATGCTATCACCAAAACATACAATGGTTTTAGTTTGGATTTTGGTAGCTACCGTGTCTTGAGCCTGTTCTTTTTCTAGTGAATTGGATGAATTTTTTTCAGTTTTTTCATTGCCGCAAGCCAATATCAAAAAAGCGGAAATAAAATAACAAAACTTTATGAGTTTATGGTGTACTGATGTTAGTGAAATTTGTTGCATTTGTTTATTTTGAGCCTTGGGCATTAACTGTTATTAAAATTAAAAAAATAATATGTCAAAGATATTAAAGATTAATGGGCTAGAAAAGACATATTCTAGCGGTAACAAACAATTAACGGTATTACAAAACATTACTTTTAATGTTGAAAAAGGACAAACCTTTTCCATTGTTGGTCCTTCAGGAAGTGGGAAGACTACACTTTTGGGACTATGCGCAGGACTAGACCAACCCAATAGAGGCACAGTAGAACTCTGTGGTAAAGATTTAAGCGAGCTAGATGAAGATCAACGTGCGCAATTACGTAATGAAAACGTTGGCTTTATTTTTCAAAACTTTCAATTGTTACCCACATTAACTGCGCTTGAAAACGTCAGTGTGCCTTTAGAATTGCAAGGGTCATCCACTGCGACACAAACCAGTATGACTTTATTGGAAAAAGTGGGTTTAAAAGACCGAGTACATCATTATCCTTCCCAACTCTCTGGAGGTGAGCAGCAACGTGTTGCGTTGGCCAGAGCTTTTGCAAATGCTCCGTCTATACTTTTTGCAGATGAACCTACCGGAAATTTAGATGAGGAAACAGGCGAGAAAGTGATTCAGTTGTTATTAGATCTCAATAAAGAAACAGGAACAACATTGGTTATCATTACCCACGATTTAGAATTAGCTAACCGAACACAACAGATCTTGCGCCTTAAGGGAGGTGAAATATTAACTAATCAACCTACAGCAGTACTTTGAGGTTATTCACAACTAAAACACCATTAAATAGCTCTTGGCTTTTAAAAATGGTATGGAGAGATGCCAAAGCGAGTCGTACGCGATTGTTATTGTTTATGGCTTCTATCATCCTAGGGATTGCTGCCGTTGTTTCTATACAATTATTTAGCTCTAATCTTAAGGACAACATTTACCGTCAGTCTAAAAGCCTCATGGGAGCCGATTATATTATTGACACCCGAAATTCACCAACAGAACGCGCTCAGGCTATCATAGATTCTTTAGTTCCTGACGCTATGGAAGTGAACTTTATGTCCATGATTGCGTTTCCTAAAAATGGAGGCACTAAATTGGTACGGGTTCGTGGCATGGAGGGTGACTTTCCCTTTTACGGTTCTATTGACACTCAACCTATCTCTGCAGCAAGTAATTACCAAGACTTAGGTGGAGCATTAGTTGATGCCACTTTACTACTTCAATTTGATGTGAAACCAGGAGATTCCATAAAGGTAGGAGAGGTTACATTGCCTATTTCTGGAAGCTTAAAAGCCATACCAGGAAGCACAGCAATTTCTACATCTGTGGCACCACCAATTATAATTCCATATCGTTTTATAGATGATACCCAATTGCTACAATTTGGTAGTAGAAAAGAATACCAATACTTTTTTAAAGCTCCAGAAATTTCAGATTTTAATCTTTTTGAAGAACAGATAGGTCCCAAGTTAGATGCAGAAGGATCGGATTTAGATACGCATTCCGCTACGAGTCAGCGTTTGGGAAGACGCTACGAAAATGTTGGTAAGTTTTTAAATTTAGCGGCTTTTATTGCTTTGTTATTGGGCTGTATAGGAATAGCGAGTTCCGTTCATATTTATATTAAAGAAAAACTAAATGCCATTGCTATTTTAAAATGTATGGGAGCCTCTAGGCTACAAAGTTTTCTAATATTCCTGATTCAAATAGCAGGTATTGGTATGGTTGGTGGTTTTATTGGTTCACTTATAGGCATTGGAGTTCAGGAGTTGTTTCCTTATTTTCTTAAAGACTTTCTACCTTTTGATGTTGAGATTTCCATTTCGGTACAACCGATAATAATAGGTGTTTTACTGGGACTCTGTATGTCTGTATTATTTGCGTTATTACCATTGCTTCGTACTTGGTATGTATCTCCTTTAGACGTTCTACGTATCGATGAACAAGGCTCTAAAGCACCACAGAACATCCGTTTATTAGTGTTTGGCTGCATTGTTATTTTCCTCTATGCCTTTTCATTCTGGTTACTGAGTGATGCCATTTATGCTTTAGGTTTTGTTATTGCTACACTCATTACCTTTACGGTGTTGGGTGGCGTGGCCTTATTGAGTATTAGGACCATTCGGCGGTTTTTTCCTAAACAATGGGGTTTTACGGCACGCCAAAGCTTACTTAATTTGTTTAGACCCAATAACCAAACGGTAGTTTTGGTCGTTGCTATTGGCTTGGGCACCTTTTTAATCAGCACTTTGTATTTTACCAAGGACATTTTGTTATCTAAAACCGATGTTGGCCAAATGGATGAAAGTGCCAATATTATCATTCTTGATGTGCAACGTGAGCAACGTGATGCTGTTGTACAAAGCATTTCTGCTGAAGGGATGCCTATTCTTGACAATATTCCGCTTGTAACGATGCGTATGCACAGCATTAAAGGAAGAATGGTGAATGAATTACGTAAGGACACCACACATCAGGTGCGTGGCTGGATACTTAACCATGAGTTTAGAACGACCTATCGTGATTCTTTAATAGCTTCTGAAGAGATGGCAGAAGGCGAGTGGACACCAACATTAGAACCTGGAGAACCCATTGTAATCTCTATCTCTGATAATCTGGCTAATGATGCCAAGGTTGGAGTAGGAGATCCTATTGTTTTTAATGTGCAAGGTATGCTTATTGAAACCACTGTAGGTAGTATAAGACAGGTGGATTGGGCTAGGGTGCAGCTCAACTTTTCTGTTGTATTTCCAAAAGGAGTATTGGAAGACGCGCCACAGTTTAACGTCCTTTCCACATCTGCGCCAGATGAACAAAGCTCTGCCAAGTTGCAGCGTGACTTAGTTGCAGAATTCCCCAATGTTTCCATAATTGATTTGCGCCAAGTAATTACACTCATAGAGGATATCTTAGACAAGGTGTCGTGGATTATTAACTTTATGGCATTCTTTAGCATATTTACCGGTATCATTGTGCTCATTGGTTCTGTACTTACTAGCAAATACCAACGTATTAAAGAAAGTGTACTGTTGCGAACACTAGGTGCAAAGAATACGCATATACGACAGATCACAGCTTTTGAGTACCTGTTCTTAGGTTTATTGGGCAGTTTGGTTGGTATTTTATTAGCCTTAGTTAGTAGTCTCTTTTTAGCACTTTTTGTTTTCAATGAACCATTTTATCCTTCCATGATACCGTTTTTGGTCTTTTTGCCAGGCATTACCTTGTTGGTATTGGTTATTGGGTTGAGTAATATTCGGAGTGTACTTAAGAGTTCTCCTTTGGAAGTCTTACGTCGTGAAGGGTGATACTTTGGTTTGGTTTTGGATTTAGTAGGACTGCACTTTGATTTACTGTAAGAATTTTCGATAGCTCACCCGCTTATGACCCGCTTATGACCCGCTTAAGCTACGGTAAAGACCCGACTAAAATGTAGGGTGTGTGCTGTTTTGATGGAAAATGTATGTTATAGTTTATTTGGTTCCGTTTTGAAGTCGAGGGAGGTGTGAATAGCTTTCTACTAACTTTCTGTGGTGGGAAGTGGTTATTTTTTTCGACTAGGTATAATAAAATAACACCCCTAAAGTCCCCTCGAGGGGACAATTTTTATTTTTAAAACCTTACTGCTATTTTTCTTTGTTTTTTCCGTCGGATAAAGCGAGGAAGGTTTGGGATGGTTTCAAAAAAAAACACCCCTAAAGTCCCCTTGAGGGGACAATCTTTACTTTTAAGCCTTTACTACCATTTCTCCTTTGTTTTCCCGTCGGATAAAGTGATGGAGGTTTGTGGGATGGTTTTAAAAAAATAACACCCCTAAAGTCCCCTCGAGGGGACAATTTTTACTTTTAACCTTACTGTTATTTTTTCTTTGTTTTTCCGTCGGATAAAGTGATGGAGGTTTGTGGGATGGTGTTAAAAACAAACACCCCTAAAGTCCCCTCGAGGGGACAATCTTTACTTTTAAGCCTTACTACTGCCTCGAGGGGACAATTTTTACTTTTATACTTTTACTACTGCCTCAAGGGACACTCTTTATTTTTTTATTTTTAAGCCTTTACTACCATTTTTCCTTTGTTTTTTCCGTCGAATAAATCGATGAAGGCTTGTGGGATGTTTTCAAAACCTTCAACAATGGTTTCTGAATAGGTTAGTTTATCTTCTGCTAACCATGTTGACAGTTGTTTGATGGCTTCTGGAAATTTGTTTTCGAAATTAGAAACAATAAAGCCTTGCATGGACGCGCTGTTTTTTACCAAAAACGGACGTACGCTTACACTTTTTGGTTGTTCGGTATTGTTGTACACTGCTATAGCTCCACAGTTTACGGTACGGGAAAATTTATTGATGTTGAACAATACGGCATCGGAAATTGGACCGCCAACGTTATCAAAATACACATCCACACCATTAGGTGCGGCTTCTGCTATGGCTTCTTTCATATTCTCGGTGGTATTGTAATTGATTCCTGCATCGAACCCGAATTTAGATTTGAGCATTTCTACCTTTTCATCCGTACCAGCAATACCAATGACCGTAAGTCCCAATATTTTACCAATTTGCCCAACCACACTGCCAACAGCGCCTGCTGCACCAGAAACGACAAGTGTTTCCCCTTTTTTTGGTTTCCCTATTTCGGTTAGTCCGCAGTAAGCTGTTAAGCCCGTCATCCCCAAAATGCCCAAGTATGCACTTAAATCTGCTTTTGAGGGATCTACTTTTGTGATTCCTTCCCCTTTTGAGACCTGTTTGGTTTTCCAATTTAGCATGCCTCTTACATAATCTCCTTCAGTAAATTTATCATTCTTAGAGTCCAATACTTTAGCGATTACAAGCGAATGGATTGGTTTACCAACTTCAAAAGGTTCTACATACGATTTGGCGTCGCTCATTCTTCCTCTTAAATACGGATCTACCGAAACATACAGTGTTTTTAGTATCATTTCGTTATGGTTAATAGTTAGTTCCTTATCCTCTTTTACAAATTCGAAATCTGAACGTGTTGGTTTTCCTTCTGGTCTCTTTTTTAGCAAAATTGTCTGTGTCATAATCATTGGTTTTTAGATCTAAATTTTTTTGATGTGTACCCTAAGCCATACCTATACGGATTTTGTTTGTTAGGGTCCTTTTTGAAGTTTAGTATTACGAAGTGATAACCTCCCAAAACTATAGAAAAAAGAACTTTTAATATTGTTTTTAACCTGTCTCTTATACACATCTCCGAGCCCACGAGACCGAGGCTGATCTC
>CAJXVG010000092.1 GCA_913061495.1 uncultured Winogradskyella sp. | reverse complement strand
CGAGATCAGCCTCGGTCTCGTGGGCTCGGAGATGTGTATAAGAGACAGGGTATAGGTTATTTTAGAAACGGACAATTTGTTATAGAATATTACGATGACAAAGGAACATTGGTCGTTGAGCGTTTTGACGACAAAAAAATGTAATAATCAATACCTTTTAAAAATTAAAAGCCATCTCAATAGATGGCTTTTCTTATTTTTATAAAAACTTAAAATTAATGGGTCAAACAACAATACCAAAAGAAACTTTTACATTTCTGAAAAAACTTCAACAAAACAATGATAGAGATTGGTTTAACGAGCATAAAGCTGAATTTAAGGCTATTGAAACCAAGGTGAAATCTGCTTACAATCATCTGGGAGAATTGATGAGTGCCCACGACCAGATAGAAAAGCTAAAGATTTTTAGAATCTATAGAGATGTTAGATTTTCAAAAAACAAACTGCCTTATAAAACTCACTTTGGAGGTTCATTCAGTAGAAAAAAACCTGAGTTACGAGGTGGTTACTATTTACAAATTGAACCAAACGACAAATCTTTTATAGCAACAGGTTTTTGGCAACCCAATAAGGAAGATCTTTTACGAATACGAAAAGAATTTGAAATGGACGATAGTGAAATTAGAACTATTTTAAAGGAAAAATCATTAAAAAGCACTTGGGGAAACTTGGTAGGCGAGGAACTAAAAACCGCACCCAAAGGTTTTGACAAGGAACACTCTTCTATAGATTTAATTCGAAAAAAGCAATTCATTTTCACCAAAAACTATACAGATGCAGATGTTTTAAAAGAGGATTTTTTAGAAAATGTAAACTCAGAATTTAAAACTATTCGGCCTTACTATGATTATATGAGCGATGTACTCACCACTAATTTAAACGGTGAATCCATGATTTAAACAGCTTTCAAAACTTCCGGCAACTTAAATAGTTGAATACTATCAATTAACCGCTCCGTAACAATATTCATCATGCGCTTGTTTAATGCAGATGAATTTTGGATATAAAGCTCATATTCTTCAATAGTAAATTGACCAATAATCATCCCTTTAACAGAATTTCTGAATTTCATGTCTTTATGAATAGCATTGTCTATGTAAGACAGTTGCTTTTCTAAAGGCAGTTCATAAAACACATTTTTACGTTTATTGATGTAATTACTAAACACAACAATCAGCAAATCGTGCTGCATTTTAATGATTGGTCTTAAAGTTTCATTCTGAAACTGTTCATCATTTCTGGTGTCATCATAAATTTTTGCGGAATAAATTATGGGACGAAGGGCTAGTAGGTCTTCAGTTCTCGAAGTCATAATATAATAATTTTCAATGATTCGGAATTAAATTTAGGTATTAACAAACGTTTTACCATCCATAAGCAAATATCTTGTTAACGGTGTTATTAACATTCCCTGATTTGAAGATTTTATTCATGTATCAGCTCAAGTATAACTTAGCTCAAATTCTTATCTTTGAATAAAACATACATATATGAAATTCGGAAGTGTTGACCATCCAGAAGACATAGATTTTACGCTGCCTAAAGATCATAAGGATACCTTGAAGATTTTGGGTGAAAAACAAGCAAAACCAACCAATATTTATGTTGGCTGTGCCAAATGGAACAAAGCTGATTTAAAAGGGTTTTATCCACGAGGTACAAAAGATGAATTAGAGTATTATTCAAAACAATTCAATTCCATAGAATTAAACGCTACGTTTTACCGAATTTTTCCACCTGAGCAATTTTCAAAATGGTACGATAAAACTCCAGATAATTTTAGGTTTTTCCCTAAGCTCAGTCAAGAAATAAGCCATTGGAAACGCTTAAATGAAGAAAGCAAACCCGTTGTAGATAAGTATTTGTACAGTGCAATAAACTTAAAGGAAAAACTAGGTTGTTTATTTTTACAAATGCACAGTAACTTTGCTCCTAAGGATTTTGATAGAGTAGTGGAATTTGCCGAAAATTGGCCAAAAGAAATTCCTTTAGCTGTTGAATTTAGGCATACCGATTGGTATAACGACAAAGCTGTAGCAGAAGATTTATACCAGCTTTTGGAAGAAAACAATATAGCTAATATCATTGTTGACACTGCTGGACGACGCGATTTAATGCACATGCGCCTAACCAATAAAAGAGCATTTGTTAGATATGTTGGTGCCAATCACAAAAGTGATTACTCTCGTTTAGAGGATTGGGTAAAACGCATAAAACATTGGAAGGATAATGGCATTGAAGAAATAGATTTTTTTGTACACCAGAATATTGAAAAAGAATCTCCTTTGCTTTCAGCCTATTTTATTAAGCAGTTAAATGCTGAATTGAACATGGATTTAAAAATCCCAAATGAGGAACATCAAACAAAATTATTATAACACATAAAATATGAGATTTCACACCAGAAAATGGGTAAAGCCCGAAGATTTGAACCCAAATGGTACATTGTTTGGAGGACAGTTACTTGCTTGGATTGATGAGGAAGCCGCACTTTACACCATCATACAGCTTGAAAATTCTAAAATCGTGACAAAGTACATGTCCGAAATCAATTTTATGGCATCTGCAAGACAAGGTGATATTATTGAAATTGGTATCGAAGTTTTAAAATTTGGTAAAACTTCAATTACTATGAAATGTGAGGTACGGAATAAAATGACACGAGAAACAATATTAACCGTGGACAACCTTATAATGGTAAACCTTGGGCAAGACGGTAAACCAGAGCCTCATGGCAAAACAAGAGTAGAATTTGTTAAGGATAGATTAAAAATAGAAGATTAAGTTTGTGCCTTGTTGCTTAAAGCCAGTTCATAGATTTCAAGACCAAAATAAGAGACTGATGCTAAAACATGGTCAAAAATATCTCCAATAATATATTCGTAATTAACCCAACGTTGATCCTTACTAAAGGCATAGATTTCCATCGGAATACCTTGTGAAGTTGGTTCCAATTGTCTAACCATTAGGGTCATATCTTTATTTATGGCAGAATGATTTTCAATATAAGTCTGTAAATATTTTCTAAACACACCAAAATTGGTAAGGTTAATGCCGTTGATTAAAACAGATTTATCGGCATTATTCTCTTCATTTTGATTGTCAATTTTCTTTGTTATAGTATTGAGATAATCCGTTACCAATTGAATTTTCTTCAATTCTTCAACATCTTCAGGAGTTAAAAATCTGATGGTAGAAACTTTTACAATTACTGAGCGTTTTATTCGCCTTCCACCAGAGGCCATCATGCCTCTCCAGTTCTTAAATGAATCTGAAATTAAAGCATAGGTCGGAATAGTGGTAATCGTCATATCCCAGTTCTGCACTTTTACGGTTGCTAAATTGATTTCAATGACATCACCATCAGCTCCATATTTTTCAAACGTGATCCAATCACCAATACGCACCATATCATTTATGGACACTTGTATACTTGCTACAAAACCCAAAATAGTATCCTTAAAAATTAAGATAATTATAGCAGATGCAGCACCTAAAGTAGTAGCAAATTTTAAAAATGACACACCTGTAATTATTGCTAAGATTGAAAACGCTCCAATTAACCAAGCAAAGATCATAAAGACCTGTATGTAACTGTCAACAGGTTTATCTCTGTATTGTTGTAGGGTTTTTAAATAGTCTTTTATAGAATGTAATAAGCGTCTTATAATCTGAAGCGACAATAAAATGGCAATGCACTTTAATGTTGTTTCAATAATGTTTTCAGCATAAGTAAAATCAGAAAAAACATCTGGCACAAACTTTATGAGTATAACAAGCGGAATAATGTGTGCAATGTTACGAGGTAACTTGTTACTTATTAGAATGTCGTCAAAATTGGTTTTAGTACGTTTGGCAATACCGCTTGTAAACTTCCAGAGAATACGTTTTGTAACATAATCTACAGCAAAAGCTACAATTATGAGCAGAACCAGTAACATCAACATATTGAGATAAGATGCAGCTTCTTTTGATATGCCTTGGTCAATTAGAAAATTGTATATAAAATGTTTAGCCCTTTCCATTTGTTTTTCTTAGGAATTTTTTATCTACGTAAAATGTACCGAACGGAATTACTGATGCTACGAGTACGGTCCAAAATGTTCTGGTGTTCCATTTTAAATCCGAACTCATCAATACAGCAAATAAAATGTATAGCATAAACAAAACACCATGTGGCATTCCCAATAACTTAACATATTGCGGATCTTTATAGAAATATTTTATTGGTGTTGCTACCAATAGAAGTAATATGTATGACACACCCTCTAAAAGTGCAATAATCCTAAATAATGATAAGAATTTTAACATGACTAAAAATTTAAGCAAAAGTACAGTAGATAAAGAGAAAAAGCGACCGTTTTAACAGCTTTTAAGAAATTATATAAAAGTCGAATTCAATTATTTATCTTTAGCAGATATTTTTAAAAGTATTCTATCAACAATGAAAAAATTTCTAGTCCTCTCACTTTGTTCTATTGTTATCTTTTCTTGTGCTTCTATTGACGCACAGTCAAAAAAGAAGAGCAATAAAACGGAGCAATCAAAAACACAAACACCCAAAAAGAAACAAGGAAAAATTAAAGATTACGATAAAGTAATAACCAAAGATGCAGTTTCCGATGAAGGTTTGTTTGATGTGCATTTGGTAGGAGAAAAATATTATTTTGAAATCCCAATGGACTATCTTAATACAGATATGCTTTTGGTAAGCCGCTTTTCAAAATTACCTTCAAACCTTGGCGGAGGCTACGTTAATGCTGGTACAAAAACCAATACCAGAATGATTAACTGGGAGCGTTTCAAAAATAAAATTCTAATAAAAGAAAAAACATCTAGTGCTGTGGCAGCAGATAGTTTGCCAATCAATGTATCGGTAAAAGCTAATAATTATGAGCCAACGCTTTATGCTTTTGACATTGAAGCTTTTTCTAAAGATTCGACTTCAGTAGTGATTGACGTAACCAATTTTTATGGTTCTGATGTAAAAGCAATTAGCGGATTGGGCTCAAGGTTAAGGAGTGCCTATAAAGTAAAAAACTTAGATAAAAACAGAAGTTTTATTAATTCTGTAAAAAGCTTTCCGGAGAATATTGAAGTCGTACAAGATTTCACTTATAATGCCTCAAAACCGCCAGTAGATACTGGTGATGAAACGATTAGTGTACAAATGAACCAATCTATGATTTTGTTGCCAAAAGAACCAATGCAACCGCGTTTGTTTGATGAGCGAGTTGGTTGGTTTACCTTAAGTAAATACGATTATAGTAGTAACGAATTAAAGTCCGATAGAAAAACCTATTTACGACGTTGGAAACTCGTTCCAAAAGATATTGAAGCTTATAAAAGAGGAGAGTTGGTTGAACCTGTAAAACCAATTGTTTACTATTTAGACCCAGCAACTCCTGAGAAATTTAGACCTTATATGAAAGAAGGGATTGAGTTGTGGCAAACAGCTTTTGAAGCTGCGGGATTCAAAAACGCAATTATTGCTAAAGATCCACCATCAAAAGCTGAAGATCCAGATTTTAGTCCAGAAGATATTAGGTATTCAGTGGTAAGATATGTGGCAAGTACCACCAGAAATGCAACAGGACCGAGTGTATCTGATCCACGAAGTGGTGAAATTATTGAAAGTGATATTATTTGGTACCACAACCACTTGCGTTCTTACAGAAACCGCTATTTGCTTGAAACAGGAGCCGCAAATCCTTCTGCAAGAACGTTAAACACACCTGATGAAGAAATCGGAGAAATGATGAAAATGGTAATTGCTCATGAAGTTGGCCACACCCTTGGTTTACCACATAACATGAGCGCAAGCTATGCGTACAACGTAGAAGATTATAGAAATGGTGCATTTACGCAGAAAAACGGAATTGCTGCAACCATCATGGATTATGCACGTTATAACTACATTGCTCAACCTGGTGATACCAATATTAGGTTCGTGCGCCAATTAGGGCCTTATGATGATTATGCCATTAATTATGGCTACAGATATATTCCAGGAGCAAATTCTGCCGAAGCAGAGAAAGAAACTCTTAAAAAGTGGGTAACGGAAAAGGCTGGTGATCCTAAATATAAATATGGGAAGCAAAGTAGCCGATTTGACCCAACAACACAGACCGAAGATATTGGAAATAATAGTATGAAAGCCAGTGACTACGGACTTAAAAACCTAAAAATAGTTGCCAAAAACTTACCAAAATGGACGAGTGACCAAACCAATGACTATGAAGATTTAGAAGAACTCTATGGTGAGTTACTCGGAGTATGGAGTCGCTATGTTGGCCATGTAGTAGCATATGTTGGTGGAGTAGTGGAGGACACTAAAAACCCATCACAAAATGGTAGTGTTTATAATCCTGTAGATAAAGCCTATCAAAAAGCTGCTATAAATTGGTTGCACAATAATGCATTTGAAACACCAGATTGGTTGTTAGATAAAGTAATTCTTCAAAACATTGATTATGCTGGTTATTCCGAGCGTTTACGTCGTTTGCAAGCTCGTCACTTAAACAATTTATTGGATTTTGAACGCTTAGGCAGACTTATTGACCATAACGCAATGAACAATGACAATTATTCTGCATTGAATATGTTGAAGGATGTACGATTGGGAATTTGGAGTGAGGCCAGAAACGGTTCAAACGTTTCGGTTTTTAGACGTAACTTGCAACGCGTTTATTTAGATAGAATGGCTTATTTAATGACAGAAGATTTAAACCCGCAACGAAGCAGACAATACTTCAACGTTAATCAATCTGATGTTAGATCATTGGTACGAGGCGAGCTGAATCAACTAAAAAACACACTCATTACAGCTTCAAGGGCAGCTGTTAACACAGAGACTAAATACCATTATAAAGATATTATAGAACGAATCAATAATTTATTTGATCCAAAATAACATGAAAAAAACAATCACATTATCGCTTTTATTTTGCTTGGCATTGACTACAAGCATTTCAGCACAGACTAAGAAAACCCAAAAAGAAAGGTTTCAAGCTACATATAATGCTTCAAAAGCATTGGTAAAATCTAATGATTTTCAATATGTTGGTAATTACGTTTTTAACAATAAAAAAAGAGAAAAACTTGAAGCAGATTCTAGTACTTTAAAAATAGATAAAAACAAAATAAATGGTCAACTGACTTCGCTCAGTACTTCCAACTTATCAATAGTCAATATCAATGATACAATAAAGGATTATTCTGCATCATTTAATGATGAAAAGCAAACTATCACCATTAGTTTTAAAGCAGGCGGTTCTCAAATATATATCAGTATAAAACCAAATGGCAACACTTTTTTAACGCTATCTAATGGTTTGAGCAAGAATATTACGCAAGTAGGCAAGATAAGTAAAGGATAAATCGTATCTTTGCAATAGTTTAACGGAAATATACCGTATAATAACTTGTTCTAAAGTTATTCTTCTAAAGAAGTTTCAACACGATTTATTGTTTCAAGAATAAGGCGTGTTTCTACAACTTCAATATTTTCATAAACTAGCACATATTAATTTTTAAAACAACGAATGGGTAAATCGCAACAGACATTTAGTAAAACTGAAAAAGAAAAAAAACGACTAAAAAAAAGAGAGGAAAAGCGTAAAAAGATGGAAGCGCGCAAACTCGAAAAAGAAGAAAACGGATCAGACGGCATCCCAATTGCTTACGTAGATCATAACGGAAATCTTACAGATACTCCACCAGACCCTTCTATGAAAGTAAAAGTTAAAGCCGAGAACATTGTACTTGGAGTACCACAAAAAGAAGAAGGAGACGAAGAAGAATTTGACCCAATACGCACAGGAAAGGTTTCATTTTACGATAGCTCTAAAGGTTTTGGTTTTATTATAGATACCGAAACCAATGAAAAACACTTTACACATGTTAGTGGTATCATTGATGATATTGAAGAAAACGACAAAGTAACTTTTGAATTGGAAAAAGGACAACGTGGCATGAATGCCGTACGTGTTAAACAAGCATAAAAATATACTGACTCTAAAATTTTAACCCATCATAATTCTCTATTATGATGGGTTTTTTATATCTTAAATTTTTCACAAAACCTCAAATTTAAAGAACCCAAAACTAATGCTTTGCGTAAATAGACTATAACAACAAACACCTCTTATTATGAAAACTAAAAAAATCTTTACCACAATTACAATGGCTTTTGCTTTAATATTTAGTACTTCTGTATTTGCTCAGGATGGAAAAATGATGAAAAAAGACAAAATGCAACAAGAAACTAAAATGGTTGGAGGTGCAGAAATGTATCCAAACAAGGATATTGTTTCAAATGCAGTAAACTCAAAAGACCATACAACTTTGGTGGCAGCTGTAAAAGCAGCAGATTTAGTAAAAACATTACAGAGTGATGGTCCTTTTACTGTTTTTGCACCCACAAATGCAGCTTTTGACAAGCTTCCTGAAGGTACATTAGCAGCTTTGTTAAAATCTGAGAATAAAGAAAAACTTAAAAACATATTAACATATCATGTCCTAGCAGGTAAATATAGTGCTGAAGATATTGTTACTGCCATTAAAAAAGGTGATGGCAAGGCACAATTTAAAACAGTATTAGGACCTGTTTTAACTGCTAAATCAGATGGGAATGAAGTGGTTTTAATTGATGCGGAAGGAAGAAAATCTAGAGTAAAAATAGCTGATGTAAACCAATCTAATGGAGTGATTCATGTTGTAGATACTGTGGTTTTACCTAGTAAATAAACTAGTTTATAAAAAAAGATCTTTAAAAGTACGGGTTAATACTCGTACTTTTTTTATATACCTTTAGTTAAAATTGGAAATAAATGAATCCAGAAATTATAACAATAACTGAAAAGAAGATCATAGGCATGAAAAGCGAAATATGCCATAATGAATATGGTAAAATCGTAGATCTTTGGAAATGTTTTATGCCAAATAAAAAGAACATAAAAACTATAAACAATGAACTCATAGCAATGCAAGTGTATGCAGATTTTATGAATATTGATGATGCCTACGATATTTGGGCATGCGCAGAAGTCACTGATTTTGAAAATATACCAGATGCCATGGAAACCTTTGTTATTTCTAAGGGAAAATATGCTGTATTCCACCAAAAAGGAGTAGATGCAAGCGGCTTATATCAAAGGATAATGACCCAATGGCTTCCCAATTCAGAATATGAAATTGATGCTAGACCACACTTTCAGGTTATGGGTGAGAAGTATAAAAATGGAAGTCCAGACTCGGAAGAAGATTTTTATGTGCCAATAAAAACTATAAACCAACTCTAAAGTCGCAGCCCGATTTGTAATTACTGCAACCAAAGGCCGTTTTTCCTTTCAGAATTTTCCCTGATTTACATTTAGGGCAAGTCTCTCCAACTTTAATGTTAGGTATTTTAGACTGTTTGGGCTCAAGTTTTAATTTGAAATTTTCATCAAAACGGAGTAAACCTTCAACCGATTGGTTGTCAACTTCAAATCCCTTTAAATTTACTGTTGAACCTTTATCTAATAATCTTGTATACTGATTTTCAGAAATCTTTTTATCGGCATAAGTAAAAGGTAATGTAAAGTCGCACGATTTGCCATATAGGTTACAGCCATAAGCAGATTTTCCTTTTATTAATTGTCCCTTAGAACATTTGGGACAGTCTTTACCAACTATTTTTTTAGTGGTGGTTTTTGCTTTTTTTGTTTTTGACTTAGTGTTTGTTTTATTATTTACAGCAGAAATGCGTTGCATTACGTTTTCGCTTCGCACCTCGTAAACCAAAGCGTCAACCATACGTTTCATTCCTTTTATGAAAGCATTGGCGCTAATTTCACCTTTCTCTATATCTTTCAGTTGCTTTTCCCAAGTTCCTGTAAGCTCTGCTGATTTTAGTAAATCATTTTGAATGGTTTCAATAAGTTGTATTCCTGTTACGGTAGGTAAGATCTGTTTTTTATTTCGTTTTATGTATTTTCGTCTAAAGAGTGTTTCAATAATATTAGCACGCGTAGATGGACGTCCAATACCATTTTCTTTCATTAAATCCCGCAACTCGTCATCATCAACTTTTTTACCAGCAGTTTCCATAGCGCGAAGCAGTGAAGCTTCTGTAAACTGGTTTGGTGGTTTGGTCTGTTTTTCTAAAAACGAAGGCTCATGAGGTCCTTTTTCACCTTTTGTAAAGGTTGGTAAAATGTATTCATTTTTATTTGAGGATTTTTCGGTCTCAAATACAACTCTCCAACCTTTTGATAGAATTTCTTTTCCAGTGGTTTTAAAATTAACATCTGCCGCCTTACCAATTACTGTGGTGTTAGAGACTTTACAATCCTCATAAAAAACAGCTATAAAACGTCTGGTGATAATATCATAAACTTGCTTTTCATTGTATTGTAGATTGATCTGTATTCCTGTGGGTATTATAGCATGGTGATCCGTTACTTTTTTATCATTAAAAACTTTCGCAGACTTCTTTATCTTTTTGTTTAATAGAGAGTTGGTAAGACTCAAATAATCAGAGAGTTTGTATAGTATGCCTTTTACTTTTGGGTATACGTCGTTTGGTAAAAAAGTAGTGTCAACCCTAGGATAAGTTACCGCTTTTTTTTCATATAATTTTTGTGCGATTTTAAGCGTATCGTCTGCAGAAAATCCAAACTTTTTATTGCAATAAACTTGTAAACCTGTTAGGTCAAAAAGTTTTGGTGCGTATTCAGTTCCTTTTTTCTTTGTTGTAGAAACGATTTCAAATTCGTGCTCCTTAACTTTGGTTGCTAAAACTTCACCATCTTCCATTTTAAGAAATCGCCCTTCTTCATAGCTAAAAAGTGTTTCCCTATATAATGTTTGCAGTTCCCAATAAGGTTGTGGTTTAAAATTTTCAATAGCTTTAAAACGTTCAACAAGCATTGCTAGAGTAGGGGTTTGCACTCTACCAACTGAAAGCACTTGTTTGTAGCCTCCGTGTTTTACGGTGTAAAGTCTAGTAGCATTGATGCCTAATAACCAATCTCCTATAGATCTAGAAAAACCTGCATAGTAAAGATTATCGTAATTCTCAGATGGTTTCAGGTTTTTAAAACCTTCTTTAATAGCTTCGGTTGTTAGAGACGAAATCCATAAGCGTTTTACTTCGCCTTTGTAATTTGCTTTTGAAATTACCCAGCGCTGAATCAACTCACCTTCTTGCCCAGCATCACCACAGTTACTGTCTCTTATACACATCTGACGCTGCCGACGACTCCTT
>CAJXVG010000091.1 GCA_913061495.1 uncultured Winogradskyella sp. | reverse complement strand
CGTAAGGGGTCGTCGGCAGCGTCAGATGTGTATAAGAGACAGCCTTAATATTCAGCTAACTTTTAGCTAACACTTTTTTCACACGGATTTAATTTTGCATTAACCTCAAAGAAGGTTTCTCATCGTTTCTTTGCAACACAAAATTGAAATAATCAAAACTGTATTTAAAATTTAACTCATGAAAAAATTAATTTTAACCGTATTAATAGCTTCTACTTTAGTATTTACTAGCTGTTTTAAAGATGACGACACTCCTATAGTGATTGAAGAAACTACAATTATAAACAATGGTAATGGTAACGGAAATGGTGGCGAAGATTGCCCTATTGTAGCTGTAACAGGTTTTATTTCTGAAGATATAACTTGGACACCAGATAATATTTACCAATTAAACCAAAAAGTAGTAGTGCCAGATGGTGTTACTTTAACTATTAATCCTGGTACTATAATTAAAGGATCTGCTGGTACAGGTTCTTTAGCATCTGCGCTTATCATCGCTAGAGGTGGTAGCATTAATGCACAGGGAACTGCTGAGCAGCCAATTATCTTCACTTCAACAAGTGACAACATTACTTGTGGGGAAACTGCTGGCACCAATTTAGATGAGAATGATAGAGGTCTTTGGGGCGGATTAATCGTTTTAGGTAATGCGCCTTCTTCATTTTCTGGTGATATTCCTACGGCTCAAATTGAGGGTATTCCTGCAGATGACACTTTTGGGCAATATGGAGGATCTGAACCAGATGATGACTCTGGCTTTTTAAGATTTATCTCTATCCGTCATGGTGGTGCATTAATTGGTGAAGGAAACGAAATCAATGGTTTAACGCTTGGTGGTGTAGGTGCCGGAACTGTAATTGACAATATCGAAGTTGTTGCTAATGTTGATGACGGTGTTGAGTTTTTCGGTGGTAACGTTAATGCTTCTAACCTTTTGGTATGGGCTCAAGGTGATGATGCCTTAGACATTGACCAAGCTTACTCTGGTGTTATAGATAATGCTGTAGTTGTATTAGGAGATGTTTCAGACCATGCTTTTGAAATTGATGGCCCTGAAGGAACACTTAATGGAGAGTTTACTTTACAAAATGTAACTATTATCGGAAACACAGTAACTTCTAACGGTGAATATGCTGATTATAGAAGTAATGCACAAGGAAACACTTCTAACATCTATGCTTATGGCTTTAAAGATTCATCAGATGTAGAGTTAGATAACGATGGAGTTGCCACTAATTATAACAATGGTGATTTAACTTTCGGCACATGGGAAATCGTTCTACCTACTGGAGTTGCAAATGTAAATGACATCTTTGTTAATAACGCTGAAACTGTAACTGTTACTGGTTTTGGGGATTTTGCAACAGCTGTTACTCAAGGTAACCAAACCGTTGGTGCTAACACTTCTAACCTCAGCTGGACATATGCAAACACAGCTGCAGGTTTAGGTTTCTAAAAATTACTTTTTAATACATAAACCCATCGTTTACAAGGTAAGCGATGGGTTATATAAAACTTTATATGAAAAATATACAAAACGTTTTAACTTTTGTTTTCTTTCTTATGGCCTGTTTATCCTTTTCTCAAGGAAAAGTCACAGGAACCGTTATAGATGGTGACTTTAATGAACCCTTACCTTTTGCAAATATTTTAGTAAAAGGTACCACCAAAGGAGCCACTTCTGATTTTGACGGAAAGTATGAACTTGAGTTAGAAGAAGGGACATACACGTTAGTATTTTCTTTTGTGGGATATGAAACAAAAGAGATTACTAATGTTATTGTAAAATCTGACGACGTAACTACATTGGATATAGTTTTAACAACAAATTCATTAGATGAAGTTGTGATTACGACATCAACAAGTCGTGATACCGAAAATGCTGTTTTAAATATTCAGAAAAAATCTGTTGTTGTATTAGATGGTTTATCAGCTCAAGCTATAAGAAGTTCTGGAGCCAGTAATGTGGCCTCTGCAGTAAAAAGTGTGCCAGGTGTTTCCATACAGGGAGGTAAATATGTTTATGTTCGTGGTTTGGGTGATCGTTATACTAAGTCTATTTTAAATGGTGTAGATATTCCTGGTTTAGATCCTGATAGAAATACAATTCAGATGGATTTATTCCCTACTAACATATTAGAAAATGTATTAGTTTTAAAATCTGCATCAGCTGAATATCCTGCAGATTTTACAGGAGGTATTGTAAATGTTGTTACTAAAGATTTTCCTACTAAACCTGAATATTCAATATCTTTGGGTTCGGGTTATAATCCAGATATGCATTTCAATGACCAATACTTAACTTCAGAAAGTAGTGATACTGATTTCTTTGGTTTTGATGATGGCACAAGAAATCTCCCAATTAACAGATACCAAAAGATTCCAGGAACTTTTGAAAATAGACTATTGCTAAATTCATTAACTGACCGGTTTCAAAAAGAGCTTAGTGCTAAACAAGAAACTAGCGGTATGAATTTTGACTTTGGTTTTACACTAGGGAACCAATACGATGTTGGTGAGAATAGGTTGGGTTACCAAGCTTCGTTTTCTTATAAAAATGAAACTACTTTTTATGAAAACCGTAATGACGGAGGTTATGTGAAAAACTTTGACGATGCTTCAGTTAATGGGCTCAACCCTGTATTATTATCCGATGGTTCTGAAGGTATTAATAATATCATTTTAAATGGATTGCTTGGTGTTACCTACAAAACGGATCTCTCTAAATACAAGGTTAATTTTTTACATATCCAAAATGGAGAATCTGCCGCTGGTTTCTTTGACCAAGGTATTTCACAAGATGGCGTTGGAGGAGGTTTTGAGCCATTAGTTAAAAATTCCTTGACTTATACAGAACGTTCTATAACCAACTCACAAGTAGGAGGTGAACATAAATTAGGAGCAGATGCTGATGCGTTAGGTTTTAATTGGGTGATTTCACCAACATTTGCTAAAGTAATGGATAAGGCTCATAGAATTACACCATTTCAACAAGCAGACAACGGAGATTTTTTTGTGAGTCCTAGTGCCACAACATACCCTATTCAATTATGGAGAAATTTGGTAGAAGAAAACTGGGCTTTTAAAGCCGATTTGAATAAAAAGATTGAGCTATTTGGTCAACCAGCCAAATTAAAGTTTGGAGGAGCTTATACTTACAAGTTTAGGGATTTTAGTACGGATGATTATACGTTTACTATTACAGGAGAAGATGATTTTATTGCGAGTGGAAATCCTGACGATTTATTAGCTTCTGGGAATTTATGGACACCAGAAACTGATCAAGGTACACATTTAGTATTTGGAGATCAGTTTAATCCTAATGATGCTTATGAAGGAGAACATAACATAGCGGCAACTTATTTTTCAACAGAATTTAATGTAAGCGAAAAACTTAAATCAGTGTTGGGAATTAGGACGGAAATGTTTAGATCCTACTATACAGGTCAAGATAATGAACAAGCTTTTGATAGGGAGTTAATATTAGATGAATTTGACTTTTTCCCTTCTGCAAATATAATTTATGCACTAAGTGATAACACCAATTTAAGAACCTCGTATTCGCGTACAACAGCTAGACCTTCGTTTAAAGAAGCTTCTTTAGCTCAAATATTCGATCCCATTACCAGTAGATTATTTATTGGTAATTTAAATTTGGTACCTACTTACGTGAACAATTTTGATTTAAGATACGAACGTTTTGGTGGAGACGCACAAATGATAGCGGTAAGTGCATTTTACAAAGATTTTAAAGATCCTATTGAACAAGCTTTTTTCCAAGAAGCTCCTACTCAGATTAGACCAGGTAACCTAGGAGACGCCATTGTGTATGGTGTAGAACTTGAGTTTAGACAGCGCTTAGGTTTTATTACAGAAGGCTTAAATGATGTAAAGGTAAATGTTAACGCTTCTTATATTCAGTCTGAGTTAACTATGTCAGATGATGAGTTCAGCTCTAGAAATAGTGCAAGACGTGATGGCGAAACTATAGATAGAGAAAGAGATATGCAAGGCCAAGCACCATATCTTATTAACGTTGGTTTAGACTATAATAATAAAGACGCTGCTTTCCAAGCAGGTTTATTTTATAACGTACAAGGTCCTACTTTAGAAGTTGTAGGTATTGGTTTAGTACCAGATGTTTATACACAACCTTTTAACAGTTTAAACATAACAGTAAGTAAAGGGTTTGGAGAAAACAAAAATTCTGTAGTAGATTTGAAAGTCAACAATTTATTAAACGATGAAAGGTTAAGTGAATTTGAGTCTTTTAAGGCGCAGAACCAATTGTACTCATTAAGAGAGCCAGGTGTGGAAATATCTTTAGGCTATACGTTTAAGTTTTAAAATTGATATATCCATTAAGTTAAAAAGGAAAGGCTCTCCAGATGCGGAGAGCCTTTCCTTTTTCTTATTATTAAGAAATAAGAATATTATTTATTGTTTACGGCCACATTGGTCTTGTTATCCCACTCGCTTACGTTAACAATCTTAGAGTCAATATAATCTACTTCACTTAATGAATTTCCATTCCAGAAGAACCACTTACCAACTTTTTTTCCATTCTCGTAGTTACCTAAAGCAACTTTCTTTCCCTTATTGTCAAAGCTTATCCATTCTCCCTGCAATTTACCATCATCATTAAAAGCACCTTTTTGTTGAATTTCACCATTATTATGGTAATAAGTAACTAAAGTTACTTCTCCTTTCTTTTCTAATTTTGGTTCTTTTTTATCTTGAGCATAAGTAAATGCTACACTTAACATTACTATAAGTACAACTATCTTTTTCATATCATTTTGGGCTTTAGTTAATAATTACATTGTAAATATAACAAATAGATAACAATAAAGCAACATTTACATAACATTAAATTAACATTGAAAGCACAACGTACTGTTTTACAGTAGTTTAACAAAATGTCAATGGACTAAATATTTTTAATAATTAGATAATAATAGGATTACGTTAAAGTGATGTTAGGTATACATCTTTGTAACGTGTTGCTAAAACACAATTAGTATTTCATATATTATTAGTTTTTGTCGACTCAATACATATGATTTCTAATGAGACTGCTTTTTTTTTAAAAGCAGTCTTTTTTGTCTGTTTCTCAAAATTTAATCATTAGGAAACATTCAATTGGCATAAATGTTAGTTATTTGCAGCGACAAAAACTAATACTTATAATGAAATTACGCTTATTAATGGCACTTCTTCTGTGCGTTATAACCTATACCTATTCACAAGAAGTAAGTGATACTTCATTTGGTAAAGGCTTAATAAATTTTGTTGCTAAAGATAGTTCGTTCAGTATAAAATTTGCTCCTCGTTTTCAAGTACGTTCTATATCAATGTGGAACCATAATGGGAATAAATACGGAAGTCTTGAACATACTTTTACTGTTAGTCGAGCACGTTTAAAATTTGATGGTTTTGCTTACAGCCCTAAATTAAAATACAAAATAGAATTAGGTCTTTCTAACCGTGACATTGCTGGAGCCAACGCATTCAACAAAAACACTCCAAGATATATCCTAGATGCTGTGTTAATGTGGAACTTTGCAGAAAATTGGGAGCTTTGGGCTGGCCAAACAAAACTCCCAGGCAATATAGAGCGCGTGGTATCCTCAGGAAATTTACAGTTTATAAATCGTTCTTTACTCAATAGTCGTTTCAATTTAGATAGAGATTTAGGTATTCAATTACGTCACAAATCAAATTTTGGTAGTAAATTCTTAATACGTGAAAAATTTTCTGTTTCTCAAGGTGAAGGCCGGAATGTTACTGAAGGAAATGAAGGTGGTTTACAATATACGGCTAGATTGGAGTTTTTGCCTTTTGGAAAATTTCAAGGTAAAGGAGATTATAGCCAAGCAGATTTAAAACGTGAAGTAACACCAAAACTAATGGTAGGCCTTACCTATAATTACAACGAAGATGCAGTGAGAGAAAGAGGAATTGCCGGAGCTTATATGATAAGAGCAGATGGCTCTATTTATAAAACGGACCAAACTACTGTTTTTGCAGACGCCATGTTTAAATACAAAGGATTTTCTTTTATGGGAGAATATGCCAAACGTACCGCTGATGATGAAATTGCCACAGAAGCAGATGGCTCCACTCCTACAGGTGACATAGTATTAACAGGTAATGCTTTAAATTTACAAGCTGGTTATTTACTTAAAAGCAATTATGAAATAGCTGCACGTTTTACAACTTTAAATTTTGAAGCAGTTACAAATACACTTCCTATACAACAATATACTCTAGGAGCTTCAAAATATATTGTTGGTCATAAATTAAAAGTACAAACTGATGTTAGTTATACAACCTTAGACGGAAATGATGACAATATTATGTTCAGGCTTGGTTTCGACATTCATTTTTAAAACAAAAAACTTAACATTGCCGTAACACTACAATCGTTTACAGCATTGATATTTGCAAACATTTTACACATTAAAGAATTATGGAAAACATTTATTTATATATGATTATTGCGCTGGCCATTTTAGCTGTTGCTGATTTGGTTGTAGGTGTTAGTAATGATGCTGTAAACTTTTTGAATTCTGCCATAGGATCTAAAGCTATTTCCTTTAGAACTATTATGATCGTTGCTAGTGTTGGAGTTGCTGTCGGAGCCGTATTCTCTAGTGGAATGATGGAAGTTGCCCGTAAAGGTATTTTTAATCCTGGAGAATTTATGTTTAATGAAATCATGATTATTTTCATGGCAGTAATGATAACAGACATTCTACTGCTTGATTTCTTCAATAGTATTGGTATGCCAACTTCTACAACTGTTTCTATTGTATTTGAACTGCTTGGGGCTTCTGTTGCTATGGCATTAATAAAAATAGGACAAAGCGATGGTAATTTTGCAGATGTCATAAACTACATAAATACATCAAAAGCTACACAAATTATATTTGGCATTCTCCTTTCCGTCATTGTTGCGTTTTCTATTGGTGCTTTGGTACAGTGGGTATCACGATTATTGTTGTCTTATAATTTTGAAAAGAAAGCGGCTTGGGTCGGTGCCCTGTTTGGAGGTATTGCCTTAACTGCAATTACCTATTTCATTTTTATGAAAGGTTTAAAAGGTACGTCTTATGCTAAAGAAAGTTTTGATATTTTAGGAGGTCGTACAATGTCTAGTTTTTTAGAAAATCAGGTTTTTAGCATTGTGCTAATTAGTTTGGTGTTTTGGTTTTTGATTTCTTATGCTTTAATCGCTTTTGCAAAAATGAACATCTACAAGTTCATTATTATTGTTGGGACTTTTGCATTGGCTTTAGCGTTTGCTGGTAATGACTTGGTTAACTTTATTGGTGTTCCGGTTGCTGCTTATAATGCATTTACAGAATGGACAGCTTCTGGTATAGCAGCTAATAGTTTCCCGATGACAGCACTTGCTGAAAAAGTTCCTACCAATAACTGGTTATTGTTTGGTGCAGGAATGATAATGGTCTTAACCTTATGGTTTTCTACCAAAGCGAAGGCTGTTGTAAAAACTTCCTTGGATTTATCAAGTCAAGGAGAAACCAAAGAACGTTTTCAACCAAATTTTTTATCGCGTGGTTTTGTAAGAATGGCAATGGGTATGTCTCAGGTGTCTGCTTACGTACTTCCTGAATCGTGGCAATTAAAGATTGAAAAGCAATTTCAGGCTCCAGTAATTTCATTGCCAAAAGATAAAAAGTTTGATTTACCTGCTTTTGATTTGGTAAGAGCTGCTGTAAACTTAATGGTCGCTGCCGTTTTAATATCAATAGCAACATCTTATAAATTACCGTTGTCAACCACCTATGTAACCTTTATGGTCGCTATGGGTACATCTTTAGCAGATAGAGCTTGGGGTGCAGAAAGTGCGGTCTATAGAGTAGCAGGAGTTATTAATGTAATTGGAGGATGGTTTTTTACGGCATTAAGTGCATTTACTGCTGCTGCCTTAGTAGCTTACCTCTTAAACCTCAATTTAAAAATAATGTTTCCTATATTATTAATTGTGGCTTTTGCCCTTTTAATTAGAAGCTCAATCGCTCACAATAAAAAAGCGAAAGAAGAAAAAGCTGAGGATAGTTTAACAAAAGCCGAAAGCAGCTCTATACAGGGAGTCATTCATGAAAGTGCTAATAATATTGCAAATGTTGTAAAAAGAGGTAACAAGATTTACACTAATGCTATTAAAGGTTTGGCTAAGCAAGATTTGTCTATGCTTAAAAAGAATAAAAAGCAAGTCAATAAACTATCTAACGAAGTTGACGATCTACGAGATAACATTTTCTATTTTATTAAAAACTTAGATGAGTCTAGTGTTGGAGCAAGTAACTTCTACATTAATGTATTGGGCTATTTGCAAGATATGACACAATCTTTGGAATACATCTCTAAAGTAAGCCACAAGCATATTAACAATAACCACAAGAAATTAAAATTCTCTCAAATAAAAGAGCTGAAGGAAGTAGATGATAATCTTGAAAGATTGCTCAACGATACAAAAGAAGCTTTTGATTCTAGATCATTTGAAAGAATTGGTGCTATTCTAAATGAAAAAGGATTGGTTTACGATATGGTTAAAGAAAAGATCCAAAAGCAAGTAGAACGAACGCGCACTGAAGAATCAAGTCCAAAAAACACAACACTTTACTTCAGTTTATTATTAGAAACAAAAGATCTTTTAACATCAACCATGAATCTATTGGAAGAATATTATGGTGCCCATGATGAAAGAGTGCCACCAGCAAAATTGGTTAGTGATATTGAGACCGAAGAAGAATAGTTCTCAACTCTAAAAGAGATTTATTTTATAAATGCCTTAGTTATGTTCTAAGGCATTTTTTTTGTAATTAACATAACCTTTGCATCTATAGCCACAACTTTCCACGTATAACAACTAGAAGATTTAATTAACCTAAAATTTAATTATGAAGAAAATTTCAATCCTTTTAGTTTCAGCAGTCTTATTGAGTGCTTGCGTTTCAAAAAAGAAATACATGGCATTAGAGCAAGAGAAAGGCGAGATTAAAAGCGAACTAACCAAAACAAGAGTTGAGAAAGAAGAATTAGAAGCAAAATTTGCTAAAATTCAGAATAGAGTCGATGAGTACAATTCAAAAATAAACTCATTAAATGAAAACGTTGAAGGCTTAAAAATAGAAAACGACATTAAAGTAGATGTCAATGAAGATGGTTCAGTAGTGTCTAACGCAAGTAAGCGTAAAATGCGTGAAACATTAAAAAATGTTGATCAGTCAAAATTGGCACAAGCTAATACATTAAAAGATTCAATGAACTTGGCTGTTCAATATAATCTTTCTAAAGCTATGGACACTAGTGATCTAAATGAAGATGAAGACATCGCAGTAGATATTAATGAAACTGTAGTAATGATTTCAATTTCTGACAAAATGTTATTTAATACAGGTAGTTATAGAATCAGTAATAAAGCAAACAACATCCTTCAAAAATTAGCAGATGTTATTAATTCTGAAGAAAGTATTGATGTAATGGTTGAAGGCCATACAGATTCTAGACCAATTAATACCGAAAAAGTAACGGACAATTGGGATTTAAGTGTACTTAGAGCAACATCTGTTGTGAGAAAGCTACAAAACAAATACAATGTTGCACCAGAGAAGTTAATTGCTTCTGGACGTAGCAGCTATCAACCATTAGTTGATAATGACTCGCGTGACAATCGTTCTAAAAACAGAAGAACACGTATTATACTTTTACCAAATATTGATAAATTCTTCGCACTCATGGAGGCGAAATAATCCATTGATCTAATTGCGGTAAAACACAAAGCACCCTCCCGTACAATTCGGCATTGGGTGCTTTTTTTATTTCATAAGTTGTAATTTGCAGAGAAATATTCGTCTTATGAAATCTATCCTACCGCTAATTTTTCTTAGTACAGCATTAACTGCTTTTTCTCAAAGTATTACTGCCAAACAGCTTTTAAAAAACACTATAACCTATCACGACCCAAACAATACTTGGGCAAATTTCAATGGCACTTTTACGGTTGTAATGAGCACACCAAACGCATCAAAACGTACAAGTAATATTTCTATAAATCTACCTGCGGAATATTTTAATATTGAAGCAAAAAGAGATACTACCACCACAACTTACACTATGAATAAAGGTAAGTGCAAAAAGAAATACAATGGCAAAATATTAGACAGCTTAAACGCCAAAGCAAAAAATATGAGTTGCGATAGAGCCACGCATTACAAAAACTATTATACTTATCTCTACGGTTTACCTATGAAACTAAAAAGACGCTGGCACAAACCTAAATCAAAACGTGGAAAAGAAAACATTTATGGGTGAAGATTACCTTGTATTAAAAGTAACCTATGATGCTACTGTGGGTAGCGATGTTTGGTACTTTTATTTTAATCCAAAAACATATGCCATGGAAGTCTATCAATTCTTTAAAACGGATGACAGCGGCAAAGAAAAACCAGATACTGGTGAATATATATTGCTTTCTGAAGAAGTGCTTGTAAATGGTATAAAAATACCACGAGTAAGAGCTTGGTTTTATAACAAGGATAATAAATATTTGGGGACTGATATTTTGGTTGAAAATTAAAAAAAATCAGATGGTTTTGTCATGCTGAATTGATTTCAGCATCCCATAAAATATTAATCAAATAATGAGATTCTGAAACAAGTTCAGAATGACCAATATGAAAAAAGCATCTCATTTCTGAGATGCTTTGAACTTAAAAGAATTATCTTTTTCTAGTTTCTCTTACAGTGGTTGAAGGGTGTTTGTCTGCATACTTCTTGGTAACATACAAACCTGTCTTCGCGCTCCTGTGTCTAGTAACCGTGGCTTTTTTTGTCATAATTTCTATATTTTAATTACCCAATACGAAATTCCTTTTTTGCCTAATCATTTTATATATTTGAAATGTGAAACTCAACTAATAGAATATTAGGTTCTGGATAGAAATTTCTTTTTTCCAGATTTAAAATTTTAAATTATCCACCTCAAATGGGGTGCATTTTTATTTTAAGCAACATTCCAAATTAATTTTATTTCGTCACAAATAACTTCGATTTCATTAACTGTGGTCGGAAGATTATTTGGAACCGAAATAATTGAACCACCAAAGACTTCTATTGATAAGCATAAATCTTCAAGAACTTCTTCATCATCTTTGGCAACAACTTCTTTTAAATATTTAAAAAGCTGTCTCTTATACACATCTCCGAGCCCACGAGACCGAGGCTGATCTCG
>CAJXVG010000090.1 GCA_913061495.1 uncultured Winogradskyella sp. | reverse complement strand
GCATTAGATAATTTTAATTATAAAAAAATAGCCAAATACGAACAATCAAAAATTGAAGAATTACTTCAAAATGAAGGTATAATACGAAATAAATTAAAAGTGAATGCTACGGTTACCAATGCACAGGCATTTATGCAAATACAAGATGAATTTGGTTCTTTTTCAGAATATATTTGGAATTTTGTGAATCATAAACCTATAAAAAATAAAGTGAAGAACTATAAAAATGCTCCTGCCAACACAGCATTGAGTGACACTATAAGTAAAGACCTAAAAAAACGTGGTTTTAAATTTGTTGGTTCCACCGTAATCTATGCCCACATGCAAGCTACTGGTATGGTTAACGACCATGAAACGTCTTGTTTTAGATATAATGAAGTTTAGCTATTGAAAATATACACTTAACACTTCTGTTTAAGATTACGATTATATTTCATTTACAAACTTACAATTAAACTATAGATATTTTAAAAAATCATCTCTAGAAATATAACTACCACCAAGGCTTTCTAAGTGATTGGTATGAAGTTGGCAGTCTATCAATTTATAATTAGATTGTTGTACAAAAGTTATAAAACCAGCTTTACTGGCATTGCTTACCTTAGCAAACATACTTTCTCCACAAAACACATTATTACCTAAATCAACTCCATATAATCCGCCCACTAATTCTTCATTTTGCCACACCTCAACGGATACTGCATACCCTAATTTGTGCATTTGGGTATAAGCGTTTACCATTTCATTGGTTATCCATGTACCGTGCTGATCTTTACGATTGACTTTTGCACAGTTTTGCATTACCAAATCAAAAGCTTTATTTTTTGTTATCTTAAAAACATCTTTTTTTAGTAAACGTTTCATACTTTTTGAGACCTTTAAGTCTTTTGGATGGATTACAAATCTTGGATCTGGAGACCACCAAAGAATAGGTTCTTGATCTTCAAACCACGGAAATATACCATTTTGGTAGGCGTGTAACAGACGCTTGGTAGATAAATCACCACCAATAGCCAAAAGTCCGTCAGCTGTTGCTTCGGACACATTTGGGAATGCTATTTTGTTTGTCAAAAAGTTCATAATTCTAAAACGCTATAGCAATTTTGGAGTTAAATAGGGTGTTAAGTTTTGATTCCATTCGAATTTTATTGATATTTGGTATTGGTCTTTATGCAATAAATTTTTGTTCATCATTGCTTTTTTTATGTTTATTTATAAAGGCCAAACTTAAAACCACAATATTAAGTCCCGATTAACCCTTGGGACTTATTTGTTTTCCACCTTAATTTTTAGAACTTAAAAAAGTTATAGTTTAAACTAAAAAAGACTTGTTCTAAAATTAGAACAAGTCTTTTTTACTATTGTGGTTACACAAATTAAAACGGTAAATCGTCGTGATCATCCTCGTTTAAATCCTTAACAGGTTCAAAAGCTTCAGTAGGTGGTACAGGTGGCATATCTCCACTTGCAGCTTCAGTTTGAAGAGCCTCTATTCTCCATCCTTGTATAGAGTTAAAGTATTTAGTTTCACCTTGTGGATTTACCCACTCTCTTCCTCTTAAGTTAATGTTTACTTTTACTTGCTGGCCAACTTGATAATTGTTTAATAAATCTGTTTTATCTTGAACAAATTCTACCATAATGTGCTGTGGGTATTGCTCCTCTGTAGTGACTACAACTTCTCTTTTTCTAAAACCATTGTTACCAAAAGTCTGTGTCTCACCGATCATCTTAATACGTCCTTGTACTTCCATTTTTGCTTAATCTATAATTATTTATTATTTGTAATTTTGAGGCTACGAAAGTAATAACTTCCAAGCACTTTCTACGTCTCCATAGCTCAAATAATTTTGAGCTAATTTATGTTTTTTTCTATGTGATGCCGTTTTAATATCTGGGTAGCGTTGACTTACCTCATCTATAAATTTATCTACCTCACCTTGGCTTGGTAAAGCTTCTACATTGGCAAGCATACCAAGGTTGTTGCCCGTTAAAATCATACTGTTCCTAACATTTTCCGGCATGCCATCAACTCCAATTCCTAGTTTCTGAAGTGGCTTTGGAATTTCAAAAAAGCCTTTTTTTGCTCTACTATAATAACTACCTCCTGCCCTTGCCACTAAATCTAAGGCTTCTTGATTTATAGTTTCATCTTCATTCAAAACCTCTTCAGTTATATGAAGTTTAAGAACCTCACAAATTACCAAGTTTCCTGCGCCTCCTTCTTTACCTAAATACATAATCTCATTGACCTTGCATTCAAACTGTACAGGGGATTCTGCTACTCTAAAAGGTTTTACCTTATCAGATTTTAACATCGTTAATCCTGCTTTATCAAACTCATTAACACCTTCGGGATATTCGGTACTGCTTAGTGACATCTGTTGTACAATATCATAATTCACTACGTTAATTACCACCTCTTTTGTTGCTTCCACATTATGCAGTGTGTGCTTAGTGGTATTGTCCCTACCTCGTCTAGCCGGAGAAAAAATTAGAATTGGAGGGTTGGCACTAAATACATTAAAAAAGCTAAATGGAGATAAATTGGGTTGGCCTTTAGCATCTATTGTACTTGCAAAAGCAATTGGTCTTGGTGCCACTGCACTCAAAAGATAGCTGTGTAATTTGCCTGTAGAGAGGTCTTTAGGGTTTAATGAAATCATGTAGTCAACTGATTTTCAACAAATATAATTATAATAGATTGGTCAACAAAAGTATTTGGGGAGGATATGTAAGGCAATAATATTAAAAGATTAGCATTATATTTAAAATCAGAAATTACACTTACTAATGACCTTAAACACTAACCGAAATGTAATCCGTTGGATTATTATTGTTTCTTCTTTTGTAATTATTTCAATCATTCTTTGGAACACTTATGTGTTTTTTCAAAATTTTAAAGCGGAAGAGCGGAGCAAAATGAAAAATTGGTCATTCGCCCAAAAAGAATTGAGTACTACTCAAAACTTGGATGATAATGTGGGAGAATTACCTTTTCAGATTATTAGAAGTAACACTACTACGCCAATGATAAAAGTTAGTAGTGATGGTAGTATGGATTATAACAATATTAATAATGAAAAAGCTAAAGATTCCTTATACTTAATTAGCTTGATTGAAAAATTTAAAAAGGAAAATAATCCAATAGAAATAAGATACAAAGACAAAGTGCTTTCAACACTTTATTACGGCAATTCCCCATTACTTAATAAATTGAAATATTACCCTTTAGCTTTAATGCTCATCATTTTTCTTTTTGGTGCTGTGGCATATTTCTTTTATCGTAGTACTAAAATTGCAGAGCAAAATAAATTATGGACAGGTATGGCAAAGGAAACAGCTCACCAAATTGGCACTCCGTTATCTTCACTTGTTGGGTGGGCAGAAATCTTAAAGACTGAGAATGTAAATCCTGAATATATATTAGAGATTGAGAAAGACATTGATAGGCTTGAGACCATTACAGAACGCTTTAGCAAAATAGGTTCTGCCCCAACACTTAAAACCATTGATATTGTTGAAGCAACAAAAACATCTTATGACTATTTAAAATCAAGATCTTCAAAACTTATTAATTTTGAAATTATATCTCCTGATAACGAAATTTTAGTAATGCTTAATCCACAACTATTCAGCTGGACAATAGAAAACTTAGTAAAAAACGGCATTGATGCCATGAAAGGTAAAGGGGATTTAACCCTTGAACTCAAACAACTTGAAAAACAGGTACTTATAAACATAACCGATTCTGGAAAAGGAATTCCCAAATCTCAATTCAATAAAGTTTTTGAACCTGGATTTACAACTAAAAAGAGAGGTTGGGGACTTGGACTTTCCTTGGCCAAGCGTATAATAGAAGATTATCATAATGGAAAAATTAAAGTGCTTAATTCTGAAATTGGCAAAGGCACCACCATTCAGATTATACTAAAACAAATATAGCACAACATTCTATTAAGGTTTTATTAGCCAGTCTGCTCCCGAAGAATACAATATCATTAATTCAAAAAAAAGATTAAATTTGAATATGGGTTCATCACGTTTTTTTACTTTAAAAGAAGCAAGGTTAAGTAACAATTGTCCTGAATGTTACTCTAACGACAGCTTAGAACTTACTTTTAAACAAAAATTGAGTGAAAACATATTTTACAAAGCAATTACAGCTGACATTAAAAGCCAAATGCAGTGCCACAATTGTAATACTCAAATTTTTCCAATTCGATGGACGGATGACATAGAGCGTGTGGTAGATTACCAAAAACGTGCTGTACAGCCTAAACCAAAATCATTTAAACTAAAACCTTTGGCGTGGGCATTTATAGCTTTTGATTTACTATTATTAGTTGGCATTATCCTTTTTGCAACAGGAATTGTTTCGTTTAAATAAAATTAGATGCAATTTTATTGGCTATAGCTTCAAATTCATCCTCATCTAAAGATTCTTTTTGTGTAAAACGTGCGTCTTCCATAGTATGTAGTGGAATTAAATGCACATGTACATGTGGTACCTCTAACCCAATTACCGTTAAGCCAACACGTTTACAAGACACAGATTTTTCAATCGCCAAAGCTACTCGTCTTGAAAATTGCATTAATCCCATGTAAGTAGCTTCGTCTAAATCAAAAATCTTATCAACTTCCTTTTTTGGAATACAAAGTGTATGCCCTTTTGAATTTGGATTAATATCTAAAAACGCGAAAAAGTCATCAGTTTCTGCGACTTTATACGATGGGATTTCACCATTTATTATTTTGGTAAATAGGGTTGCCATAATTTGTAGGTGGAATTAATATTATAAAGATAAAAAGATTCCTGCTTAACTGAAATCAATTCAGTATAAAACAAGAATCTTTTTATTTTTTCTTATAATATTTCGACTTTAATTCAGTCGAAAAGCTCAATAATACAACGAATGTTATCTGGAAATCTCTAAAATATCAAATTTCATTGTACCACTAGGTACTTGTATTTCTGCAGTGTCTCCAACTGATTTCCCCAATAAGCCTTTACCAATTGGTGAATTAACTGATATTTTACCACTGGTTATGTCTGCTTCACTTTCTGCAACTAAAGTGTAGGTCATTTCCATACCATTGGTTTGGTTTTTTATTTTAACCTTAGATAAGGCCAAAACCTTAGAGGTATCTAGTTGTGACTCATCTATAACACGTGCATTGGCTAAAGTTTCTTCCATTTTAGAAATCTTCATTTCTAACATGCCTTGTGCTTCTTTGGCTGCGTCATATTCCGCATTCTCACTTAAATCACCTTTATCTCTTGCTTCTGCAATAGCTTGGGAGGCTTTAGGACGTTCTACATCCTTAAGTTGATTTAGTTCTTCTCTTAGCTTTTTTAAACCTTCAGCGGTATAATAAGATACTTTACTCATAATTCATTCGTTTAATAAAAAGATGCTGAAAATAAATTCAGCATAAAAAAATCCCGTGCCAACGAGATTACTATGCAAATATATAAAATATTTACAGTAAGGCTGAAATAATCGTAAATTGGCCCTCAAAATTTAAAGACACTAAAACTGTGAAAAAGTTACTTATTATACTATCCCTTACTACTTTTCTTAGCTGTAACAAAGATAAGCCCGACACCTGTAGTTTTTTACTTGATGTTGGTTTTACTTATACCGCCAACCTTAATCTCCCCCAATTTAATCAGTTATTATTTCCCGTAAATGCGGTTAGGGTTGAAGGCATCGGTAATGAAGGTGTTATTTTGGTGCGCATAAATTCTTCTACTTTATTAGCTTGGGATGGCGCGGACCCAAACCACACTCCAACAGCTTGTTCTGGACTAACCATTAATGGATTAAATGCCACTTGTGGTTGTGATGATGGCAACGAGTACAGTTTAACTACTGGTACGGCTTTAAATGAAAATCCCCAACCCTGTACGCTAAAACCATACAGAGTTGAGAATCTTGGTAATGAAACTTATATTATAAGTAATTAAAAATTCAACGTTACTCCTAGTAAAAAGTTAGTGGTTGCCTGTGGGTAAAACCCTGCACCTTCAACTGTTGTTATAGTTCCTGGATTGCTAAAATCATCATCAAAGGTAAAGTAGTACCCATTTGACACATATTCTACGTTAAAGATATTATTTACTAATCCTGAAAAAACAATTGATTCAAAAACAGAATCGGAATCCTCATCATTTCCAAATGATAACGTATAATTAATATTGAAATCATTAATGAAATAACTATCTAATTTTGATAAATCTGATAAATCACCTTCAGTATTACTCAAAAATTGTTCACCAACGTATTTGCTCAACAAACTCATTTGTAAATTATCTATAGGCTGGTATACAATGGCATTTGCTCCAATTAATTCTGGTGAAAATGCAATATCGGTCTTTCCTAAACTAACCAATTCACCATTACGTTCTGCAATTGTTTCCTTGTTTTTATTGGTACTCACAGTCATATTTGGCTGTAATGTTAATTGTGGAGTGACAGGAATCACTGCTTCTAATTCTAAACCAATTCTATAACTTTCACCACTATTGGTTCTTATTGGGTTTCCAACATCATCTATACGGCCAGACAATACCAATTGCTGGTTGTATAGCATAAAATAAGTGTTAGCGTTTAAGCTAAAATTACCTTTTCTATGTCTCCAGCCTAGCTCAAAATCATTAAGTTGCTCTGGATCTATGTTTGGGTTGCTTTCAAAATCCGTTCTGTTTGGCTCACGGTTAGCTCTGGCATATGAAAAGTAAAGATCATTTTCATTATTGAGCTCATAAGTTACTCCTACTTTAGGGTTGAAGAAATCAAAGTTTTTATTGATTTCAAATTCTACAATGTCAGATGTTGTTCCAAACGTTTTATAATTAACAATTCTGTATTGTAAATCTCCGTATAAACTGATTTTATCGTTCAATCTATAGTTTGCTTTAGCAAAAAAAGAAAAATCATTCTTTAAGCTATTACCATCATAATAACGATCTCTTATTTCACTCTGGCTAGCAAATTCTGCCCAAATGACTTCTCCAAAATGATCACCATCATAGTGACTAGCAGAACCACCAAATATCATATTTAAATTATTATTCTTATAATTTGCACTGGCATTAACTACATAAAAATCATTATCTAACCAACGACGACGAATTAAATCAGTCGTGTTTTGAGTTTCTCCATTAACCGTTAGTTCTTCAAAACCATAAGTTTCAAAATCTGCATCTTCTCTAAATTGCTCAAAATAACCACGTCCGTAAGTATAATTTAAACCTAAATTGGTAGACCAGTTATTATTGTAACGCTGATTCCAATGCAATTGATAATGGTCTTGACTATAGTTATCTACTTCATTGTCGTAGAAAACGGTTTCACCGTTATCATTTGTGTATTGTCCTGAAGGGTTAAAGGTTCTGTCGTCTTCCAACGTTTCTTTGTCAATACCATTCCACGCTTGGTAAGTCACTTCTTTACCTGCAAAAGTTATAGCCTTAATTAAGGTGTTATCATCTACATAAGAACCTTGTAGGTAATAGGATTTTAAATCAGAAGACGCTCTGTCTATATAACCGTCGGATTGAATATTAGATAATCGACCTGCAATTTCAAAGTGATTGTTCATCAATCCTGTACTAAATTTTACAGTATGTTTTCTAGTGTTGTAACTTCCAAAGGAATTTGAAATTTGACCATAGGCTTCATCAGTAACTGCATCTGTAAGCACATTGATACTTGCACCAAATGCACCTGAACCATTGGTTGATGTCCCAACACCGCGTTGTAACTGTAAACTCTCAACAGATGACGCAAAGTCTCCAAGATTTACCCAAAAGGTTCCTAAAGATTCCGCATCATTATAAGGGATTCCGTTAATGGTAACATTGGTAGATTGCGAACTTACACCACGTACCCTAATACCAGTGTAACCAACACCTGCACCAGCATCTGTTGTAGTAACTACTGATGGTAAATAATTAAGTAAAACTGGCAAATCTTGTCCGAGATTACGCTTTTTAATTTCTTTTTGGGTAACATTACTGTGCGTAATTGGCGATTTGGCATCTACACGCACTGCTTTTACCAAGACCTCATCTAGTTTTTCAACTTTTGTAGTGTCTTGCTGTTTTTCTTGTCCATAAGCTGAACAAAGGCTCAATAAAAAAATGAAAATTGTCGATTTCTGCCTACTTGTTTTTGACAGATTGTTGAATAGATTTTTCATACGACTATAAGTTTATAATCGAATAAAAAGAGGTCATTATTCTTTGTTAATAATTGATGTTGATTCACTTTCCAAAACGACCTTTTAACTCTGCTCAAGGTACAATGGAAAATAAATTAATGGCGATTTTCGCCTTCCTAAACAGCATTACCTGTTCTAGGTTCAATGGGTATGATCTCAGCCGTTTTTAGAATGCAGTAAGTAGTAAGCAGAATACAGAAAAACTGAAGTCTGAAAACGAGGACTGTAAACTAAAAAAAGCACCCCTTTTTTGAGAACGCTGCAAAGATAAAAACAAATGATAACTTACAAGTAAATATTATGGAATTATTGCTAACCTATTTCTGGAGGTTTTCTATTTGTTTTCTTTTCAGCGTTTATACGCTTATTTTTAAGACGTCTTTTTTTGGCTTTCCTAGGGACTCTTGTTGGTATGCGTTTTTTTTCTTCTTTTAAACCTTCATTAACGAGTTCTAAAAAACGTTTGGTTACCAAAGCCTTGTTTCTAAATTGGCTTCGGCTTTCGTCTGAAGCCAAAATTAAAATGCCCTCATTTGTTAATCGGGTTTCAAAAAACGCTGTTAGCTTTTGTTTTTCATATTCGTTCAAGCCAGAAGATTCTGAAATATTAAAATATAGCTCTGCTTTTGAGGACACCTTGTTTACGTTTTGTCCACCACTGCCAGAACTTCTTACATATTTATACGTTATTTCAGATTTTAATATTTCTGTGTTCACTACGTTGCAGTTTGGTGATGTGGTTTCAACAAGTCATTTACAGTTTTTACAGGGTTGAATGTAATAATTGGCACTTCAACAAAAATGGTGTTCCAATATGCCATACTTCCGTTCCAAAGTCCTGGTAATTCTAATGCTTTTAAGTCTTTACCTGCTTTTGTTTTTGCAGTAATAAAGGCTGCGTCATGATCTACAAAGTTATCTAAATCAAACATTTCTCCTTTATAATTTTTAACTCCACCAACTAAGTCTACTGGATTAAAATGAGTTGCTTTTTGAAGAATTTCATTTTGTGCTTTATTGTCTAAATCTATTTGGGCAGATTCTACAATTTGAAGTGACTGATTACCATTTTTATTCTTAATCCAAAATGGTCCTCCACCAGGTTCTCCTTCATTTTTCACCATACCACAAACTCGGATTGGACGATTTAGTTTTCCCTTTAAATATTCAATTTTATCATTGCTTGAATATTTCTCAAATTCATTTGAAATTCTCACATTGAGTTTTTGTGATAGAAAATCTGCAATTTCATTTATTTTGCTTTCAGAAACAGACCCATTATCGATTTGTCGCAAATATTCAAAAGTTGAATTTTGAAGTTTCAATAAAATTCCAGCTAATACTTTTTTGTATTTAGCTATTTCTTCTCTATACTGCTTAACAACAACGTTATCAATGTTTTTTACGAAAATAATATCTGCCTCTAACGCATTCAGGTTTTTTAATAGTGCACCATGACCAGAAGGCCTAAACAATATAGAGTCATTATCGTTTCTAAAGGGTTGGTCGTCTGGAGTTACAGCAATGGTATCTGTGGATTGTTGTTGGTATGAGAATGAAATATTAAATTTAATTCTGGTATTTTTTTCAACTTCATTTTTAATGCGGTTAAATTCATTTTTAAACTTTTCTTCGTGCTTTTCTGAAATGGTAAAGTGTAAATTGGCTTGTTTATCTTTGCCTGTGTAAAGTGCAGTTTCGTATAAATGTTCCTCAAATGCCGTTGAAATATCACCATCACTATACTTATGAAATGGTAATAAACCCTTTGGCCAATTTCCGAAGTTTAAATCATTTTGGTTTAATACTGTTTGTACAAAATGATAAGCCTTTTCTACCTCATTCAATTCACTAAATACAACACCTTTTGCCTCTAGCTTTTCTAAAACTTGATTGTAAAATGGAAATTTATTTAACCCTTTCACAAACGTATTTATATTTTCATTTTTATAATTAGCATCAGTCTTTTCAGCATTATATTCCTCTAAAAATTGAAACAGGAACTTAAACATGCGTGTAGCAGCACCAGAAGCTGGCACAAATTTCAGTAATGATAATCCGTTCTTTTTACTTTCAAACAGGTCAATAGATTCATTTATAAGTGTATCATCTAGCTTGGTAATACCATTGTTTATTGTTGCTGCTTCAACAATGTTTGTAAACGGTATTCCTGATTTAAAAAGTTCAATCTGTGCCTCTACTCCTTCTTTTGTTAATCCCTTATCTTTAATTTGGTTGATATCTTGGTCAGTAAAATTCATTGCTGTTTTTCTAATAATTTATCTATTTCTTCTATCGCTTTTTTTAATCGCTTTTCTTCACTTCCTTTTAAAAGAACATAAGGTTTATTGTATGTTTTTAACGCATTTTTAAACGCTTTAAACATACGTTCTCTCTCATTGGGTTTATCTCGTAAATCATCTGGTTCCCAAGGTGTATCAATATAGGTTAAAAAATATAAGTCGTACGTGTTTTCTATGGCATATTTGTTTAAAACCAAATCACAAGTGCCAGAATAATACGCTTCGCTATATACTTTGGTTTCTAACAAGTCCGTATCGCAAATTAAAACAGAATCTGTCTTTTGTGCGAGCTCATTCTCTAATTTTATTTGCCCTATCGCAATTGGCAACAAATCTTCCGGCTCGCAGATTTTTTGTTGTTTATTCCATTTTTCTTGAAGATACTCACGTGCAAACTCTGGCACCCAAAGTGTGTTGTAGTGTTTGGCCAATTGACGGGAAAGTGTTGTTTTTCCTGTAGATTCGGGACCGAAAATAACTACTTTTATACAGTTACTGGGTTGTTGTTTAAGTGCTTTTTCCATGCTAAGTAGCCGTAAATGGCAATGATTGTAAATCCTAGATACTGAAAACTGGTAAATGTAAATCCTTTATAAAAATATAAAGGTACGGATATGATATCTCCAAGAATCCATAGAATCCAGTTTTCAATTTTTCGTTTTGCCATTAACCACATTCCCACAAAGAATATAGCTGTGGTAATGGTATCTACATAAGCTACCCAACTCGTCCATTTATTGAATGTTTGATAGACCAAGAAAACAAATAACAGTGTTGCAACAAAAATGAAAACACTAATTTTCTTTTCTTTTACTGTAGTCCGTGAAATTGGTGTAACGTGTGTTGCATCTACTTTTCTCGTCCAGATAAACCAACCATAAACTGTCTCTTATACACATCTCCGAGCCCACGAGACCGAGGCTGATCTCGT
>CAJXVG010000089.1 GCA_913061495.1 uncultured Winogradskyella sp. | reverse complement strand
AGATCAGCCTCGGTCTCGTGGGCTCGGAGATGTGTATAAGAGACAGATCTAAAATCAATCCTTATTTTTGCACATGCAACACAACAAAGTATTAATTTTAGATTTCGGATCGCAGTACACGCAGCTTATAGCAAGACGTGTAAGAGAGTTAAATATCTACTGTGAAATCCATCCATTCAATAAAATTCCAACGGACTCAGATAGTTTTAAAGCGGTTATTTTATCAGGTAGTCCAAATTCTGTAAGAGGCGAAGCTGTACTTCATCCTAATTTGGATAACATCCGAGGGAAAAAACCAATGCTTGCCGTATGTTATGGTGCGCAATATTTGGCACATTTTTCTGGTGGTAAAGTGGCAGAATCCAATACTCGCGAATACGGAAGGGCCAATTTAGGTTATATAAGACCAGATGAAGATTTCTTTGAGAATATCCATAAAGGAAGCCAAGTGTGGATGAGCCATAGTGATACTATAAAACAATTGCCAAAAGGAGGTGTTTTATTAGCAAGTACCGAAGATGTTGAAAATGCGGCTTATAGGATTGAAGGAGAGCAGACTTACGCAATTCAATTTCATCCAGAAGTGTATCATTCAACAGATGGACATCAACTTTTACATAACTTCTTAATTAAAATTGCTGAGGTAGAACAAGATTGGACGCCACAATCATTCGTAGATGAAACTGTTGATGGGTTAAAAGAACAACTCGGTGACGATAAAGTAGTGCTTGGTTTGTCTGGTGGAGTAGATTCATCTGTGGCAGCAATGCTGTTGCACAAAGCCATTGGCAAAAACTTGTATTGCATTTTTGTTAATAACGGCCTTTTAAGAAAAAATGAGTTCGAAGATGTCTTAACGCAATACGAAGGCATGGGTTTAAACGTTAAAGGTGTAGATGCTTCGGCACGCTTTTTGGATGCCTTAGCAGGAAAGAGTGACCCAGAGGAAAAACGAAAAACCATAGGTCGTGTGTTCATTGAGGTTTTTGATGATGAGGCAAATGAGATAAAAGATGTAAAATGGTTAGCACAAGGAACTATTTATCCAGATGTGATAGAAAGTGTTTCTGCAACTGGTGGTCCTAGTTCCACGATAAAAAGTCATCATAATGTTGGTGGTTTACCAGACTTTATGAAACTGAAAGTGGTTGAGCCATTAAAGGCATTATTTAAAGATGAAGTAAGACGTGTCGGTGCTTCTATGAATATGGACAAACAGCTGTTGGGACGTCACCCATTTCCTGGTCCAGGTTTAGCTATTAGGATTCTTGGAGATCTAACACCAGAGAAAGTACGTATCTTACAAGAGGTGGATTTTATTTTTATCAATAATCTACGTTCTTGGAATTTATATGACAAAGTATGGCAAGCAGGAGCAATGCTATTACCAGTGAATAGTGTTGGAGTAATGGGAGATGAGCGAACATATGAAAAATGTGTGGCATTGAGAGCTGTTGAAAGTACGGACGGAATGACGGCAGATTGGGTGAATTTACCATATGAGTTTTTGCAAAAAACCTCAAATGAAATTATAAATAAAGTAAAAGGTGTGAATAGAGTTGTATATGACATTAGCTCAAAACCACCTGCCACAATTGAGTGGGAATAATAAAAGATTAAATCAGAATAAATGAAAAATATCTTAGCAATACTATTGGTGGCATTCACAATATCATTGAGTGCTCAAAGCTATATAGAACATACAGTAAAAGTTGGTGAGACCGTAAAAAGTATTGCTAAAGACTATTTGGTAACTGCTTCAGATATTTATGCTTTAAATCCTGATGCTAAACGAAAAATTCAGCCTAATTCTGTTCTAATTATTCCTAATTCTAAAGTAAAAAATGAAGCTCAAAAAGCTGAAAAACGCGAATTAATAGGTTACAAAAATCATAAAGTAAGACGTAAGGAAACTTTATTCAGTTTGTCTCAAGAATACAATGTATCGATTGAAGAAATAAAAAAAGCAAACAGAGAGCTTTACTCTAAAAACCTTAGAAAAGGAGACAGAATAAGAATACCAAAGTTTAGAACAATTGTTTATAAAGAAACCTTAAACAATACCTTAAAAAAATATACGGTACAACCTAGCGAAGGTAAATGGAGAATTGCTTATAAATTCGGACTAACAGTCGCTGAGCTTGAGGGTTTAAACCCAGGAATGAATGAGGTTATTCAGCCAGGTGATAAACTCAATGTACCTAATATTTTAGACGAAGAAGAGAAACCCATTGAAACGCAATATGGCTATTATGAAGTTTTACCAAAAGAAGGTTTTTTTAGATTAAAAATTAAAACAGGTTTAACCCAAGAACAATTAGAAGCACTAAACCCAGAGTTAAAAGTGTCTGGTTTAAAGGCAGGTATGGTTTTAAAAGTTCCAGCAACAGTTGAAGCTAAAGCGGCTTCAGGTACAATGGAAGTTACTGACTTAGGCAATAGGTTAGTGAACCTTAAAAAGAAAAAAATTGCATTATTGATGCCTTATCAACTTCATAGAATCGATGTTGATTCTGTAGAGGAAGCCAAAGCAATGATTAAAAACAGTAAATCATTGTCTTCAGTTTTAGATTTTCATATCGGTGTAACAATGGCCTTGGATTCTGCTAAACAGTTAGGTATATCTACCGATCTTAAAGTATTGGATACACGTTATCGTATTTCAGAAGTTTCAAAAATATTAAATGAAAATGATTTTTCAGACTATGATGCTGTTATAGGACCAATTGAAGAAGAGGGTTTCGATCGGGTTGCCAATGCTTTAAAACAAGATTCAGTACCAGTAATAGCGCCAATGTCATCACCAAAAGAATTATACCCTAATGTGTTTCAAACATTACCGGAAACCAGATTGTTGAGAAAGGCTATGATGGATTTTGTTAAAGCAGATAGTTTAAAATCTAAAATTGTAATCATTGCAGATCAGGCAAATCGTGAGACTAGTAATGCGCTTAAAAAAGAGTTCTCAACCGCAAAGCAAGTGTTTTCAAGAAAAAATAAAAAAACAGGAAAGGACGCTCATTTTGTTTACCCAACTGATTTATCAAGTGCATTTTCTAGCGGCAAAACTATTGTGTTTTTAGAGACGGAGAATAATTCTTTCGCATCTAGTGTAATTAGTATGTTGAATGGAATTTTGTCTGATAATATGCAAATTGTATTGATGACCTTAGATAAAAATAAAGCTTTTGAGGGTAAGAATATTGACAATTATCATCTTTCAAATTTAAAGTTTCATTACCCTTCTGTGAATAGAAATTTTGATGAAGGTAAGTCGAATGGTTTTGTAGAAACCTACCGAAAAGAATATGGTGTGTCACCAAGCAAATATGCTGTTAGAGGGTTTGATATAACTCTAGACATCTTGTTGCGTTTGGCTTCTGACGAGAATATTTACAAAGCTTCAAACCAGGTTTTTGAAACTGAATATATCGAAAATAAATTCAGATATAATAAATCACTTTTTGGAGGTTACAAAAATGAAGCGGTTTACGTGGTAAAATACGATGGACTGAAAATTGTTGAGGCTAACAGCCCTAGTAAACAATAAAGCTATGACTTCTAAAGTAACTTATCTTGGTGATTTAAGAACAGAAAACGTACATATTAAATCTGATAGTTCATTTGTAACCGACGCACCTACAGACAATAATGGTAAAGGAGAAGCGTTTTCTCCTACAGATACTGTTGCAACTGGCTTAGCGAGTTGTATGTTAACCGTAATGGGAATTAAGGCTAGGGATTTAGGTGTTGATATATCTGGTACAATAGCTGAGGTTACTAAAACCATGGCTAGCGAACCAAGACGAATTTCACACATTAAAATTGTACTTCATTTTCCGTTTAAGTTAGATGATAAGTTGAAAATAATTTTAGAACGTACAGCAACAACTTGTCCTGTCCATTATAGTTTGCATCCAGATATTAAAAAGGATATTACATTTAATTGGAAATAAATGCATTTAAAACTTATAGCTTTATTTTTATTTGTTCTCATTGGTAACACCAATGATGAGGCAACTATGTCTTGGAATGAAGCTAAAAAACTGACTTGGAAAGATTTTCAGTCCAGTCCAGACCCAAATTCAGAGGCAGTAGCTTTAACGGCATCTGGTATAACATTTGGGTACTCGCTAAAAACAACATCTAGTAACCATATTGTTGATTTTTCTGTTTCTGTTGAGTCACATTTCTATCCAAAAAAATCTTGGTACTTAAGGGATAGGGCAAACAATTATATTTTAGCTCACGAGCAATTACATTTTGACATTACAGAGTTGTATGCACGCAAATTTAGAGAACAACTTACCAAGGTTAAAGTAAACCAAAACCTTAAAAGTGAATTAAAAGCACTACATAAAACTATTAACAAGTCGCTCAACGAAACCCAGAAAAAGTACGATGCACAAAGTAACCATTCCATTAATGTTGAAGTCCAGAAACAATGGGAATTGCTTATACATTCGGAATTGAAAAAACTAGACCAATATAAGTCAGAGTAATTTTGGAAGGTAGCAAAGAAGCACTTATTGAATTGGCGCATTATAAAATGCCTTTTGGAAAATACAAAGACCGTTATTTGGTAGATATACCAGAATATTATTACACATGGTTTAAGCAAAAAGGTTTTCCTGAAGGAAAATTGGGACGTATGATGACACAGATGTACGATATTAAAATCAACGGATTGGAAGAGTTGATTTATACCGTAAAGCGAGAGTTTAAGAATAAATAATATTCAAATGTTCTTAAGGTGTTTAAAACTACATTCAGCACTTACCCCTAAAAATATTTGTCTTAACACTGTTCATGTCAGGCTTTTAAGCATTTTTTAAATTGATATCAACAAACCACAAACAATCCTTAGAAAACTCGTTAAATTTCGTAAATTTGCCTGCGTTTAACAACGCAACATGACCAAAGAACCTAAATATATTTTTGTAACCGGAGGTGTATCTTCCTCATTGGGAAAAGGCATTATAGCTGCATCTTTAGCTAAATTGCTTCAGGCGCAAGGCTATAGAACTACCATCCAAAAATTAGACCCATATATTAATGTTGATCCAGGTACATTAAATCCTTATGAACATGGGGAATGCTATGTAACTGATGATGGTGCCGAAACCGATTTGGATTTAGGCCATTACGAACGTTTTTTAAACGTACCGACTTCGCAAGCCAACAACGTTACTACAGGTAGAATTTACCAAAGCGTTATCGATAAAGAACGACGTGGAGAATTTTTAGGAAAAACAGTACAAGTCATTCCGCATATCACGGATGAAATAAAACACAGAATTCAGATTCTTGGAAATTCTGGAGATTACGATATTATAATTACTGAAATAGGTGGAACCGTCGGTGATATTGAGTCCTTGCCATACATTGAAGCCGTAAGACAATTGCAGTGGGATTTGGGTGAGCACAATGCTTTGGTAATACACCTAACCTTAATACCCTATTTGTCTGCAGCAGGTGAATTAAAGACCAAACCAACACAGCATAGCGTTAAAACATTAATGGAGAGTGGAGTACATGCAGACATTTTGGTTTGTAGAACTGAGCACGAACTGAGCGATAGCTTAAAAGCTAAATTAGCACGTTTTTGTAACGTTAAGAAAGAAGCCGTTATTCAATCCATCGATGCATCAACAATTTACGATGTGCCAAATTTGATGTTGGAAGAAGGTTTGGATAAAGTAGTTTTAAAAGAGTTAAACCTTAAAAGCGACACGCCAGATTTAAAACGTTGGAACGAATTTTTAAAACGACATAAAAACCCTAAAAGTACAGTTACTATTGGTTTAATAGGTAAGTACGTTGAACTTCAAGATTCATACAAGTCTATTTTAGAAGCCTTTATACATGCAGGAGCGGAAAATGAAGTGAGTGTAAATGTAGAACCTATCCACTCAGAATATTTAACACCAGAGAATATCGCATTTAAACTTCAGCATTTAGATGGTGTTTTGGTGGCTCCAGGTTTTGGAGAACGTGGTATTGAAGGTAAAATTGAAGCCGTGAAATTTGTACGTGAAAACAATATTCCGTTTTTAGGAATTTGCTTAGGAATGCAAATGGCGGTTATTGAATACGCTCGAAATGTTCTAAAATTAGAAAATGCAAATTCCATTGAAATGGACGAAGAAACAGAACATCCTGTTATTAATTTAATGGAGTCTCAAAAAGATGTAATTAACAAAGGAGGCACAATGCGTTTAGGGAGTTGGGATTGTAAAATTGAAACTAACAGTATTGCCTATAAAGTTTATGGTGCTTCAAACATTGAAGAAAGGCATAGACATCGTTTTGAATTCAACAATGCATATAAATCCCAAATGGAAAATGTAGGTATGAAAGCTACTGGTTTTAACCCAGAAACTGAACTTGTTGAAATTGTTGAAATACCAAGTCACCCATGGTTTGTTGGTGTACAATATCACCCAGAATATAAAAGTACAGTTGCAAACCCTCACCCTTTGTTCGTAGAATTTGTTAGTGCTGCTTTAAAACACAAAAAAAAATAACGTGCCACATTGGCACAAATTAAAACTTGGATAGCTTTTTGGGTTACCAATTTTATTAATAAACGTTGTCATGCTGAACTTGATTCAGCATCTCATTTAGCTTAAAAAATAATTAGATTACCGCTGAAGTTCACTTTTAGCACTGTCGAAAGACTTAAATAAATATGGAAGAAAAAAAGTTCGATGTCAATTCTATAATAGGATTCGTTTTAATATTCGGAATTCTGTTATACATTATGTATCAAAACAGTCCTTCGGATGAAGAGATTGCCGCAGAAAAGAAAGCTGAACAAGAGCAGGTTGAAGCAGAGAAAATAACTAAGCAGCAAGATGATACTTTAGTCACTACAAAAGAAGATTTCTCAAACAATACCACTTTAGACTCTACACAACGTGTGGCACTTCAAAATAAGTTAGGAGCATTTGCTTACGCTTCAACATTGCCATCAGCTAAGGATGATGTTACTAGTGTTCAAACGGATGTATTCGAATTAAAATTCAATAATAAAGGTGGGCATTTGGCAGAAGTAAAATTGAGAAATTTTGTGGACTATGATTCTGTTCCAATTTATTTGGTTAAGGATGGTAATAGCGCATTTAATATTTCATTTTCTACTTCGGATAATCGAAACTTAAATACACAAGATTTATTTTTTCAGCCTAAGGTATCCAAAGCTGGTGAGAACACTGTGGTATCTATGAAATTGAAAGTTTCAGAATCTGAATATTTAGAATACCGTTATGAGTTGAAACCTAATGATTATATGATTGATTTTTCAATTAAATCACAAGGCTTAAACAGTGTTTTCAATACATCCCAACCTATTGATTTAGATTGGAAACAAAAAGGGTTAAGACACGCCAGAAGTATCAGTTACGAAAATCGTTATACCAGACTGACCTATATGTATGATGATGGCAAAATTGATAAGTTGTCTCAAACAGGAGATGATGACGAAACTATTGAAGATGCAGAATGGTTATCTTACCGACAGCATTTTTTCAGTTCTATTTTAGTTGCAGATGATGATTTTAAGAATGTTTCAATTACTTCAAAAAATTTAGTTGAAGATGAGGAAGTGGATACCATGTTCACCAAATTATATACGTCAAAAATGCCTTTGGCCTATAACGGTGGAGAAATCAATAAAAATTTAGGATTGTATTATGGACCAACGGACAGTAAAATCTTAAAGACTTATGATAAAAGTTTAGAAGAAAGTATTCCGTTTGGTTGGGGAATTTTTGGTTGGATTAATAAAGCCATATTCATTCCATTGTTCGGCTTTTTAAGTGGCTTTTTGCCTTATGGTATAGCTATTATCGTCATGACTATTTTGGTTAAGATTATGTTGTCATTTGTACAGTATAAGCAATTTTTATCTCAAGCCAAGATGAAAATATTAAAACCAGAGTTAGATACCATTAGAGAAAAATACAAGGACAACAAATTAAAAGCACAGCAAGAAACCATGGCGTTACAGAACAAAGCTGGAGCAAGTCCGCTTAGTGGTTGTTTACCAGGTTTAATGCAAATACCTGTTTTCTATGCCTTATTTATGTTTTTCCCAACAGCATTTGCATTACGTCAAAAAAGTTTTCTTTGGGCAGATGATTTAAGTAGTTATGATATTATATATGAATTTCCTGCTGGTTTCAGTATTCCATTTTATGGAGATCACGTTAGTTTGTTCCCAATACTTGCAGCTATCGCTATTTTCTTTTATATGAAAATGACAACTGGTCAACAAGCTGCATCGCAACCAACACAAGAAGGTATGCCAGATATGGCTAAGATGATGAAATACATGATTTATTTCTCACCATTATTAATGCTGTTTTTCTTTAATAACTATGCATCTGGTTTAAGTTTGTATTACTTTGTTTCAAACTTAATTAGTATTGGAATTATGTTAGTGATTAAAAACTACATTATTGATGAGGAAAAAGTATTGGCTAAAATTGAAACAAAAAAGAAAAAGCCTAAAAAGGAAAACCGTTTTCAGCGTAAAATGAAAGAGATGATGGAGCAGGCTGAACAGCAAAAGAAAACACAACAGCGTAAAAAGTAATTGTTTTTTACACAGAAGCCTTAACTCATTATTGTTAAGGCTTTTTTCTTAATCTTTAAGAAATTAAATATTGAGATAAAATAATTTTCTTTTTTTACAGTTTTTAAAATTTGAGTATTGCTACAATTACAATTCAACTCTGTTGGTACTATCAAAAGACAAAAGATGTTTAAACAATTTTTATTTTCAACTATAGCTTTAGTAACCCTTGGACTAGCTTCAGCGTTTGCTCAAAAATCAGTAAACCAGTTAGACGAGGAAGGAAAAAGACACGGTTTATGGACAAAAAACTACCATAATACTGATCAAAAACGTTATGAAGGAGTCTTTGTACATGGAAAAGAAGTAGATACTTTTAAATATTACACTTTATCCAATGGCAAAAGTGTTTTGAGTGCTTTAAAGGTTTTTAATAAAAAGGACAATATTTCAGATGTTACATTTTTGGCTTCAAACAAAAAAGTGATAAGCGAAGGAAAAATGAATGGTAAAAACTTTGTTGGCAAATGGGTGTATTACCATAAAAATTCTGACAAAAAAATGATTGAGGAAAATTACGGTAATGACGGAAAGCTAGAAGGATTACGAAAAGTATTTTACGAAAATGGTGTAATTGCAGAACAAACAAACTACAAAAACGGTAAATTAAATGGAGAGGCTAAATGGTTTTCCGAAAATGAAAAATTAATAAAAATAGCAAACTATGAAAATGGGGAATTTCATGGTGATTATGTTAGTTATGACAAAGAAGGACAAGTTGCTACTAAAGGAACTTATGTTAAGGATAGAAAAAGAGGGATTTGGCATTATTATGAGTCTGGTGAAGAAATAAAACGTATTAACCACACAACTAACGAGGTGCTGTTTAAGAAAGAATAGTTTTTAACGATAATCATTATAGTATTTCAGAATGGCAATCTTAATTAGATTGCCTTTTTTATTTTGTAATTTTGCCAAAGTTTTTTCGAACATATATAATTAAAAATATCTTATAGTGAAACGTGTCATTGTCGGACTTTCAGGAGGAGTAGATTCCAGCGTAGCAGCCTATCTTTTAAAAGAACAAGGTTACGAGGTCATTGGCTTATTTATGAAAAATTGGCACGATGATACCGTAACCATTTCAGACGAATGCCCATGGCTAGAAGATAGCAACGATGCCATGCTAGTAGCAGATAAGTTGGGTATTCCTTTTCAAACGGTTGACTTAAGCGAACAATATAAAGAACGTATTGTGGATTATATGTTTAATGAGTATGAAAAAGGACGAACGCCAAATCCCGATGTTTTATGTAATCGAGAGATCAAGTTCGATGTCTTTATGGATATTGCATTAGGACTTGGTGCAGATTATGTAGCTACAGGTCACTATTGCAGAAAAGGAACTATTGAAAAAGATGGAAAAGAAATCCACCAGCTTTTAGCAGGTTTAGATACCAATAAGGATCAATCGTACTTTTTATGTCAATTATCACAAGCACAATTGGCAAAAGCCTTGTTTCCTATAGGAGAATTAACAAAACCTGAAGTTAGGGAAATTGCAAAAACTCAAAATTTAATCACTGCCGAAAAGAAAGATTCCCAAGGCCTCTGTTTTATAGGAAAAGTGAGACTTCCGGAGTTTCTTCAACAACAACTAAAACCAAAAGAAGGAGTAATAGTAGAAGTTGAAGAATCATTTGAAGATTATAACAAAGCTATTCCAAATTTCGAGTCAAAAGAAAACGAATTAACCTACTTATCTCAAAAACCAGTCTATTCAGTTTCTGATGGTAAAATAGTAGGCAAGCACCAAGGTGCCCATTATTTTACTAAAGGGCAGCGAAAAGGATTGGCAGTTGGCGGTACAAAAGAGCCGCTTTTTGTAATTGATACAGATGTTGACGAAAATGTAATCTATACAGGTCAAGGTAAAAATCACCCAGGATTATACAGAAATGTGCTCTTTGTTACCAATGAAGAATTACATTGGGTAAGAGAAGACTTAGCTTTGCAAGAAGGAGAAACAATGCCAGTAATGGCACGTATTAGATATAGGCAAAAACTAGAAAAAGCCACTTTGCACAAAGTATCTTCAGGTCTATATGTTGAATTTGAAAATAAACAATCGGCAATTACCGAAGGGCAATTTGTAGCTTGGTATCTGGAAGATGAGTTAGTAGGTTCAGGAGTTATTTCTTAAATTGCAAATAAAAGCTATGATTAAAATAATATTCACGCTTTTATTAATTCTTTTCAGTTCAATAATTTACGCACAAGAAGACGCTTGGGTTTATCTCACAGATAAACCAAATGCTTCAGCTGCATTGGCAAACCCAATTTCAATACTTACTCAAAAAGCAATCGATAGAAAGCAGAATCATAACATTGCCATTGATGAACGCGACGTACCTGTTGATGAAAACTATATTGCCGATTTAAAAACTCAAACAGGAATTACCGTTTTAGCAAAATCTAAATGGTTTAATGCAATCCACGTTAGAGGTTCTGAAGCAGATATCAATACACTGAACATTTTGGCTTATGTTGAAAGCATAGATTTTGCAGACAATAATTTAGATGCTGAATCAAGGCAAGAAGCAATTCAAAATAAAACAGAAACTGAAGATGAGACTGTAGATTTCACTTATGGAAATACCCAAAACCAAGTTGAAATGATAAATGCAGATAATCTGCATTTAGAAGATTTTACAGGAGAAGGTATTACAATTGCTGTAATGGATTCAGGCTTTCCAAATGTCAACACAATGAGTGCGTTTCAAAGGTTACGTGATAATAACGATTTATTAAATGGTTACGATTTTGTAAATAGAACTTCAGATGTTTATGCAAGTGCTGTCTCTTATACACATCTCCGAGCCCACGAGACCGAGGCTGATCTCGT
>CAJXVG010000088.1 GCA_913061495.1 uncultured Winogradskyella sp. | reverse complement strand
AGATCAGCCTCGGTCTCGTGGGCTCGGAGATGTGTATAAGAGACAGTAATTAAACATGCTGACAAACAGAATTTTAAATCTGTAGTTTTAACGCTTTTCCCTCATCCTCGGATGGTACTTCAAAAAGATGACTCAATCAAATTACTGAATACTATAGATGAGCGCATTTCTATTTTAAAATCATTAGGTGTGCAAAACGTAGTGGTTAAAGAATTTACCAAAGTTTTTGCTAACCTCTCACCAAAGAATTATGTTGAAAAAATTTTGGTTAAAGAATTAAATGCAAAACATATTGTAATTGGTTATGATCATAGATTTGGAAAAAACAGAACCGCAGACATCACAGATTTACATAAATTTGCTGAAATCCATAATTTTAAAGTTGAAGAAATTTCAGCTCAAGATATAGCTGATGTTACCGTAAGTTCTACTAAAATAAGAAATGCACTAAGCACAGGAGAAGTAAATTTAGCTAACAATTACCTAGGTTATAATTATTATATTTCTGGTAACGTAATTAAAGGCAAAGGTTTGGGAAGAACAATTGATTTTCCTACGGCTAATATTCACGTTAAAGAAACCTATAAGCTTATTCCGCATGACGGTGTTTACGTAATTAAGTCTTCATTTGAAGGGCAAACGCTTTACGGAATGATGAACATTGGCACCAACCCAACTGTTGATGGAAAAAACAGATCTATAGAAGTACATTTTTTCAATTTTAATGAAGATATTTATAATACTAAATTAAAGATTGAGTTTTTAAAACGATTGAGAAGTGAGCAAAAGTTTGAAAATATCCATGCACTAAAAACTCGATTAAAAACTGATAAAGAACAAGCTCTAAATTATTTAAAAACCATTGTAAGTGAATAAATTTCTTTTTAAGCATATAGATAATTCTGGTTTAATAATTTTTAGAATTTGTTTTGGCCTGCTCTGTTTTTTAGAATCAGCTGGCGCCATTTTTACAGGCTGGATAAGACGCACACTCATAGAACCAGATTTTACATTTTCGTTTATTGGGTTTGAGTGGCTTCAACCTTTACCTGGAGATTGGATGTATGTTTATTATGCCTGCATGGGTGTTTTTGGCTTATGTATAATGGTTGGCTATAAATACAGGTTTAGTATGTTAATGTTTGCTTTAATGTGGACAGCAACCTATTTAATGCAAAAATCCTCATACAATAATCATTATTACCTACTAGCGCTGTTAAGTTTTATCATGGTGTTTTTACCTGCCAATCGCTACGCTTCTTTAGATGTTAAACTTAATCCGTCACTAAAGCAGTTATCTATGCCAAATTGGTGTAAGTGGGTGTTTGTTATTCAGCTCTTAATATTATATACTTATGCCTCTATCGCAAAGTTATATCCAGATTGGTTAGACACTACTGTTGTAGAACTATTAATGAGAAGTAAGGCAGATTACCCAATTATTGGAGGTTTGCTCCAAAATGAAACCGTTCATTATCTTATTGCTTACGGAGGTATTTTATTCGATGGATTAATTATTCCGTTGTTATTGTTTAAACCTACTCGTAAATATGCATTTTTTATCTCCATCTTCTTTCATTTGTTTAACTCTATAGTGTTTCAAATAGGAATTTTTCCTTATCTATCTCTTGCATTCAGTTTATTCTTCTTTGAACCTAAAACCATTCGGAATATATTCTTGAAAAGAAAACCTTTTTATGATAAAGCTGAAGTTATTGTACAACCATACCGCCCAATTTTAGTTTCTATTTTTATTATTTATTTTACAATCCATATCGCTTTGCCATTGCGTCACCACTTCTTTACAGATGATGTACTTTGGACAGAGGAAGGCCACAGACTATCTTGGCGTATGATGCTGCGATCTAAAAGTGGCAGGACAACATACACCGTAATTGACGAAGAAACCAATAAGGCAATCCCAATTAATCTCAGTGATTATCTTACAAAAAAGCAAAGACGAAGTGCTAGTGCAAAACCTGACGTAATGTGGCAATTTGCCCAACATCTCAAAAAAGATTTTGCAAAAAAAGGTAAGTCGGTAAAAGTGTATGTTAAGGCTTATGTTAGAGTAAATGGAAAACCGTCTAAACAGCTTATTGATCCAGAAGTTGACTTAGCTAATGAAGAGTGGCACCATTTTAAACATAATGAGTGGATATTACCTTCAAAATAGCAATAGTTTAATTTTTATCCGCTCAAATTCTTATTACTTTTGTGGCTTGTTTTTACCACTACTAATACTTATCATTTAAATTAAAAAGATGTTACAAGTTGCTTTTATTAGAGAACAGAGAGAGGATATTATTAAGCGTTTAGAAAAACGAAATATCGATGCTACGGATTTAATTGACCAAGCTATTGCTTTAGATGAAGATCGTAGAACGTTGCAAACTAAATTAGATAGTACTAAAGCAGAATCCAATACATTATCTAAAGAAATTGGTAATCTTTTTAAATCTGGTGAAGCTCAAAAAGCAAATATTCTAAAAGAAAAAACAACACAGCTTAAAGAGGACACAAAACAGTTAGAACAAAAGTTCAACGAAACAGTTGAAAAACTTAATGAGCTTTTATATCGCATCCCAAACGTACCAAACGCTATCGTACCTGCAGGGAATACGGATGAAGACAATGAAGAAACCTTTAGAGAAGGTGAAGTACCAAAATTGTTTGATGGAGCATTACCACATTGGGAATTAGCAAAAAAATATGACATCATTGATTTTGAACTTGGTAACAAAATAACAGGTGCAGGTTTCCCTGTATATAAGGGAAAAGGAGCAAAATTACAACGTGCTTTAATTACTTATTTTTTAGACAAAAACACAGATGCTGGGTACACAGAGTTTCAATTGCCACATTTGGTAAATGAAGCCTCAGGCTTTGGAACAGGTCAATTGCCAGATAAAGAAGGGCAAATGTATCATGTCACTGCAGACAACCTCTATCTAATTCCTACTGCAGAAGTACCTGCTACCAATATGTTTAGGGATACTTTATTAAATGAAAGTGAACTTCCTATAAGCATTACCGGTTATACTCCATGCTTTAGACGCGAAGCAGGAAGTTACGGAGCTCATGTTAGGGGACTAAACCGTTTACACCAGTTTGATAAGGTTGAAATTTTAAGAGTAGAACACCCAGACAATTCATATAAGGCCTTGGATGGCATGGTTGAACATGTTAAAGGTATTTTAAAGGAATTGAAATTGCCATACAGAATCTTAAAACTTTGTGGAGGTGACTTAGGTTTTACATCTGCCTTAACTTATGATTTTGAAGTATTTTCTACAGCACAAGACCGTTGGTTAGAGATTTCATCAGTGTCTAATTTTGAAACCTTTCAGGCGAACCGTTTGAAATTACGTTTTAAAAACGCTGAAGGCAAAAACGAACTTTGCCACACACTTAATGGAAGTTCTTTGGCTTTACCGCGTGTACTTGCCGGAATTTTAGAGAACTATCAAACTGAAAACGGTATAAAAATTCCTGAAGTGTTAGTCCCTTATACAGGTTTTGATATGATTTCTTAAGTTTTAGAAATAGTCTTATCAGCTCTTATTTGTTAAAAAAATAGCTCTTTCATCGATTTTTTTGGCTTTTCTTCGTTTTTTACGTTAATTTTAATTTAGTTGCAGTACCAAATTTAAAACTAACCTAATTATGAAAAACTTTAAGCGCATCGCATTGCTTATAGCACTCGTAACATTGGCTATTAAAGTTTTATTCTAAATTAATAGAAATAAAGAGTATGCCATGACAGAATAACTGAATCATTTCATAACGAATAATGGTTAATAGCACATTTATTTTGCTGGTCAAAAATGCCTAAACTAACGTTTGGGCATTTTTTATGGAAACATTCACAATATCTCGGAAAGGCATTTGTTATATTTACAGAAAAGGTAATATATGAATAGGCTTTTTTTTATCCTCCTTTTTACCACGGCTAGTGCTTATAATGGCTTCTCGCAGAATAGCACAGCTTTGGCTGAAAGTTACTACAAACGCGGAGAGTTTGGCAAAGCTTTGGTTATATATCAAAATTTATACGAAGCAAAGCCTTACAACACTAGTTATGTGTATAAGCTAGTTGATACATACCACCAGTTAGAACAGTATGATGATGCTGAAAATCTGCTCCTTCAACAAATAGAAAAACGACGTATCCCAACATTATTGATAGTTTTAGGCTATAACTACCAACTCAAATCAAATCCAGAAAAAGCAAATGAACTCTATGAAGAGGCAATTTCTTATGTGGATGAAAACCCAAATTACATCTATTCTATTGCCAAAAAATTTGAAGATTATTCCTTATTAGAACGCGCTATAAGAGTTTACGATAAAGGAAAACTTTTAACACCAGATAAAGATTACAGCATACAACTGGCACGTATTTATGGAGACCAAGGTAATGTAGAAAAGATGTTTGACAACTATATTGAATATATCGCTTACAGACCCAACTACCTCAACAATATTAAACGTGCATTTAGCGATTTTATATCAGAAAACAGTGAGAACGAAAACAACACCATTTTAAGACGTGCATTATTAAAAAAAATTCAACAGAACCCAGATGTGTATTGGTACGAATTATTGAGTTGGCTCTATGTGCAAGAGAAAGCTTATAATAAATCCTTCATTCAGGAGAAAGCATTATACAAACGTAATCCCGAAAGTCTAAACCGTATTATAGAATTAGCCATTACAGCTCTAGAAGATGAAGATGACCAAACCTCTAAAGACATCTTTAATTTTGTCTTAGAAACAACCCAAGATGCTGCAACAGCAATAACTTCACATCAATATATACTTGAAATTGATACAGAAAATGCCACTGAAAAAGAATTAAGGGAAATAGATGAAATCTATACAGATTTATTTGAAACCTTTGGAAAATCTGATTTAACTTTATCGCTACAGCTTGCCTATGGCAGATTTTTAGCATTTAATTTAAAAGATACTGCAAAAGCCACAGCATTTTTACGAGAAAGTTTAAAATTAAATATCTCCAAGTTTCAACAAGCCAAGGTTAAGTTATTGCTAGCTGATATTTTAGTACTACAAGAAAAATTCAATGAAGCTTTAATTTTCTATTCACAGATTCAAGCTAATCTTAAAAACAGTACTATTTCTCAAGAAGCACGTTTTAAGGTTGCAAAAACCAGTTATTATAAGGGTGATTTTGAGTGGGCGGAGTCACAACTTAAAATATTAAAGTCGTCAACTTCTCAGCTGATTGCTAACGATGCTCTCGATCTAAAATTACTTATATCAGACAATAAATATGAAGACAGTCTCCAAACGGCATTAAAATATTATGCTAAAGCAGATTTGTTGGCATTTCAAAATAAAACCGATGATGCCATCTCTCTCTTAGACAAAGTATTGACAGAGCACAGTGGAGAAAGTATAACTGACCAAGCATTGTTTAAACAAGCTAAGTTGTATGAAAAGGAAAAACAATACAATAAAGCAGAAGCCAATTATTTAAAAATTATTTCAGATTATCCTGAAGATATTTTAATTGATGATGCTCACTATTATTTAGCAGAACTATACAATACAGTTTTAGCAAAACCAGAAGAGGCAAAAGAACTTTACGAAAAAATTATCTTTGAACATGAAGACAGTATTTACTTCGTAGAATCAAGGAAAAAATTCAGGATGCTTCGTGGAGATACTATTAATTAGTTGAGAATTAGAGCAATCGATTTTCAGAATTTAAATTCGATTATTAAAACCAATTTCAACTTCACGTCTTTGTGGCTGTACAAAAAAAATTAACTTCTAAATTCATACTTTTGTCTTCAATAGCTAATCACATAAAAAATGATAATATATAACGTCACAGTCAACGTCGATAAATCCATAAATTCAGAATGGTTAGTATGGATCAAAGAGCACATTCCTCAAGTCTTAGCAACAGGTAAATTTTCTGAAGCTAAACTCACCAAAGTTTTAGTAGAAGACGATGAAGCAGATACCTATTCTATTCAATATAGAGCTCATTCTAAGGAGGCGTTAATATCTTATTATAAAGATGATGCTGAAGGTTTACGAAAAGCAGGTGTAGAACGTTTTGCAGACAAAATGTTGGCTTTTAGAACAGAATTAGAAATTATAGACGAGTACTCTGTAGATTTTAAGTAATCCTATCTCAAAAAAAGGTTAAAACCTAAACTATTAAATAAAAAACAATTTGGCAGTAAAAGCAAAAAAACACTTAGGTCAACATTTTTTAACGGACGAGTCTATCGCTGAAAAGATTGCTGATTCCTTATCCTTAAATGGTTACAATGACGTTTTAGAAATTGGACCAGGCATGGGTGTGCTCACTAAATACTTGCTAAAAAAAGAAATTACCACTCACGTTATAGAAATAGACACTGAGTCGGTGGAATATTTAAAAAACAACTATCTCACTTTAGCTAATAGAATTATTGAACAAGATTTTTTAAAGTATGATTTAAATCTCATTTTTAAAGACAAGCCTTTTGCCATAATTGGCAATTTTCCCTATAACATTTCTTCTCAAATCGTTTTTAAAACTTTAGAAATGCGTCATCAAATACCTGAATTTTCTGGTATGTTTCAAAAAGAAGTCGCGTTACGTATTTGTTCCAAAGAAGGCAGCAAAGTCTATGGCATTCTATCTGTATTGACTCAAGCTTTTTATACTGCAGAATACCTTTTTACCGTACCACCAACGGTTTTTAATCCTCCACCAAAAGTAGACTCAGGGGTGTTACTCTTAACTCGTAAAGAGAACTTTACACTACCATGTGATGAAAAGTTGTTTTTTAGAGTAGTAAAAACAGGATTTCAACAGCGGAGAAAAACGTTGAGAAATAGTTTAAAACTATTCAATCTATCGGATAAGTTAAAAGCAAATACTATATTTGGGCAACGACCAGAACAGCTAAGTGTTTCAGAGTTTATTGAACTCACATTACTTATTGAAAACGATACCGATTAAGTGGAAGACATCCAAGAAAACATACAGTTTCAGCTCACCGACGATCTCATTGCAATGGTAGAGACGCTTATTGAAAACAGAGACGATAAGCAACTCAAAAACCTTTTGAATGAATACCACTTTGCTGATATTGCTGAAATATTGGATGAACTCAATCATGAGGATTCTGTATACGTTATAAAGCTTCTTGATTCTGAAACTACCTCAGATATCCTTATGGAGCTCGATGAGGATATTAGAGAAAAAATCCTAGATCAGCTTTCCACCAAAGAGATTGCCGAAGAAGTTGAAGAATTAGATACTGATGATGCTGCCGATATTATCGCTGAGCTTTCTGAAGAACGGCAAAAAGACGTCATTTCTCAAATTGAAGATCAAGAGCATAAAGCAGAAATACAAGAACTGCTTAAATACGATGAAAATACAGCTGGTGGTCTTATGGCAAAAGAGCTTGTAAAGGTTTATGAAACATGGACCGTCGCAGGATGTTTAAGAAGAATTAGAGGGCAAGCAAAAGATGTAACAAGGGTTCACTCCATTTATGTGGTCAACAAACAAGAACAACTTATCGGCCGGTTATCCCTAAAAGATTTAATTGTTGCTAAGAGTGACCAGAAAATTGCTGACATTGCCAAAGACAATGTAGATTGGGTAAACGTAGAAGACAATGCTGAGGATGTTGCCAAAGTTATGGCAAAATATGATTTAGAAGCCATTCCTGTAGTTAATAACAGCCAAACCTTGTTGGGTAGAATTACTATTGATGATATTGTTGACGTTTTAAGAGAAGAAGCCGATAAAGATTATCAATTAGCAGCAGGTATTACACAAGAGGTTGAAGCAGATGATAGTATTTGGGAACTCACCCGAGCACGTTTACCATGGTTGGTTTTAGGGCTTTTTGGTGGCTTGGGCAGCGTTTTTATAATGAAAGGCTACGAGGAAATTATGGAAACCGTACCTTCCCTATTCTTTTACACACCTTTAATTGCAGCAATGGCAGGTAATGTAGGTGTACAATCCAGTGCAATTATTGTACAAGGTTTAGCAAATGATAATGTAAAAGGAAGCCTTTTAAACAGACTTTTAAAAGAAGTAGGTTTGGCCCTCATTAATGGCTTTGCATTAGCGCTATTGGTCGTATTATTTGGATATTTAATTGGACAAAACTCTACTGAGAGCTTAGCAATTGCCATTTCTATGATGAGTGTTATAATTGTTGCAGCTTTGGTTGGTACATTTGTACCAATAATACTAGATAAAAGAGGCATAGATCCTGCCATTGCTACAGGACCCTTTATAACAACCAGTAACGATATTTTAGGAATATATCTATTCTTTGTACTATCTGGAGTAATTATCGGATTCTAGTTTTCTTTTTTTGGCGTTACCACAAGGGTGGCGTTTTCCACTTCAATCTTTTGCAAAAAAAGCAAAAGGATTTCCACTGCAACCGCTAACGCAAAACTTTGTAAATTTAAACCATGAAAGCAATAAACATTAAAGAAAAATTTTCAAAATTCAGTAAAAACTGGCATCCACATCAAATAGCAGTTGTAGATGATATGCAGGTAATTCTTGCTAAATTAAAAGGAGAGTTTGTTTGGCATAGCCATGAAGAGGAAGACGAATTGTTTCAAGTTATAAAAGGCACACTTTATATGCAATTTAGAGACAGAACAGAAGTAGTAAATGAAGGAGAAATTATTGTGGTACCTAAAGGCGTAGAACATAATCCAACCACAAAAAATAATGAAGAAGTACATGTTTTGTTATTCGAAAAATTGAGTACTGCTCATACAGGTAATATAAAACATAAACGTACCCAGACTGAGTATCCACAGATTTAACAATTCTAATTGTTTAGCTGAACTTGTTTCAGCATCTCACCGCTATAATTTAAAAGATATCTGCTACAAGAAGCATAAACATGAAAATACTACACCTAGATTCAAATCATCCTTTACTTATCAACCAACTCAATGATTTAGGCTATACCAATCATACAGATTTTTCCGCTTCAAAATCTGAGATAGAATCTAAAATTAAAGACTATGATGGTATTATTATAAGAAGCCGTTTTAGCATAGACCAAACTTTTTTAGATGCTGCAGAAAATCTCAAATTTATTGGTAGAGTTGGCGCAGGACTTGAAAATATTGATTGCGATTATGCTCAAAAAAAAGGTGTTTACCTTATTTCAGCACCTGAAGGTAACAGAAATGCTGTTGGTGAACATGCGCTTGGTATGTTGTTATCCTTGTTCAATAAATTAAATAAAGCTGATAGAGAAGTAAGGCAAGGCAAATGGTTTCGGGAAGCTAATAGAGGTATTGAACTCGATGGGAAAACCGTTGGGTTAATTGGCTATGGTAACATGGGAAAAGCATTCGCTAAAAAACTACAAGGATTTGATTTAAATGTATTGTGTTATGATATTAAAGATAATATGGGTGATAATAATGCAAAGCAAGTATCACTTAAAGAACTTCAAGCAAAGGCTGATATTCTTAGTCTTCACACACCGCAAACAGAGTTAACCCTAAATATGGTAAATTCAAAATTTATAAATGGGTTTAAAAAGCCTTTTTGGCTCATCAATACGGCACGAGGAAAAAGTGTTGTCACAGAGGACTTAGTTGCCGCATTAGAATCTAAAAAAATTCTTGGCGCAGGACTTGATGTTTTAGAATACGAAAAATCATCTTTTGAAAATCTTTTTAACTCAGATAATATGCCAGAAGCATTTCAATATCTAATAAATGCCAATAATGTTTTATTGACACCACATGTTGCAGGATGGACGGTTGAAAGTAATACAAAACTGGCACAGACCATTGTGGATAAGATTAAAGCAAAATTTTGTTAATTTAGAGGTTAACTAAATCAATTAATAAGTATGCAGTACGATGCTGACTCACCAGAAGATTATATAAAACAAGTTCCCCAAGAACGCCAAGAAGCGTTAAAAAAATTACGGAAAACCATAAATAAAAATTTGCCCAAAGGTTTTGAAGAGGGCATGATTTACAAAATGATTGGATATTATGTGCCACATTCAGTATATCCAGATGGCTATCATTGTGATCCAAAAACCCCTTTGCCATTTATGAGTTTTGCCTCCCAAAAAAACTCAGTGAATTTATACCATAGCGGTATTTATGCAAATAAAGAATTGCACGATTGGTTTGTAAAAGAATACCCAAAATACAGCAATAGAAAATTAGATATGGGAAAGAGTTGTATCAGATTTAAAAAAATGGATGATATCCCTTTTGAGTTAATCGGTGAACTCACTCAAAAGATGAGTTGCGATGAGTGGATTAACATTTATGAATCAGCTATAAAGAAAAAATAAAATGAAAAAACGAGTAACAGGAATTGGAGGATTATTCTTCAAAAGCAAAGACCCTAAGGCATCAAAAGATTGGTACAAAAAACATCTTGGTTTTAATACAGATGATTACGGCTCTACCTTTTGGTGGAAAGATAAAAACGGAAACGATTGCTCCACACAATGGAGTCCATTTGCAGATGACACCACCTATTTTAAGCCTTCAAAAAAAGACTTTATGTTTAATTATAGAGTTGAAAACTTAGAAGAACTATTAACTGTTTTGAAAGAAGAAGGAGTAACAATTGTAGGAGATATGGAGACTTACGATTATGGTAAATTTGCGTGGATATTAGATAATGAAAACAATAAAATTGAGTTGTGGGAACCTATTGATGCGGCTTTTAAATAAATGCATTTGTTTTTTATTAACTTTATAAAGTGACTTAAACCAACCCAAAAAACATATTATTATGTCAGATGACAACAAAAATTTAGGTGATGATCTTAACGATATGTTAGACGACGCCAAAGACAATGCAAAGCGTACAGGAGATAAGATAAGTCAATCGGCAAAGGAATTCTCTGATGATGCTAAGCGAAGTGCAAATGAATTTTCTGCCAATGCAAAAAGAGCATCAGAAGATTTTTCCAATGATGCTAAAAATGTTTTTAGCGACGGGAAAAACGTAGCAATAATTGCACATATTACTATAATTGGATGGATTATTGCCGTAGTAATGAATGGCAACAACAAAACTGAATTTGGTTCATTTTATATAAGACAGATGCTCGGTTTTATCATTATTGCATTTATTACCTCTTGGATACCTATTCTAAACTTAATTGTATGGATTGTTTTATTAGTTGCATGGATAATGAGTTTAATTGCTGCCATGGGAGGCGAAATGAAAGAATCGTTTTTGTTTGGAAAGCAGTTTCAAGAATGGTTTAAATCACTTTAAAGATTTTACGCCCAGAATTGATATTCTGGGTTTTTTTTATTCTTTACTTAAATTAAGCCCATAATCCGAAGGTAAAGTGTCACCAACACGTTGATTCCCTAATTCACCACTAAAATAAACTCCAACAATTGGTGCGTAATTGCCATACACGTCAATGTAAAATTCTGGGATTTCTAGTTGTATTTCAGCTGTCTCTTATACACATCTCCGAGCCCACGA
>CAJXVG010000087.1 GCA_913061495.1 uncultured Winogradskyella sp. | reverse complement strand
GTAAGGAGTCGTCGGCAGCGTCAGATGTGTATAAGAGACAGGGAATGAAACTCACCTTTACACAAGATGTAATCGATCGTCGGGAAAACCTAGATAAAGCAATGAAAGATTTAATAAAACTTATTGAATCTGAATTGAAAATAAATAATGAAAGCACAGAATAAGCAATGATAAAATTCTTTAAAAACATCAGAAAATCTATGATTACAGAGAATAGAACTTCACATGTACCGAGAATATGAGGAGTACCTTTAATGCTCAACTTACTCGACATTCAAAAAACAGCCAAGACCGGAATACTCTCTTTTAATGAACCTTCACAAATTGCAGTTGCTACAGTCGCTCCTGCATACAATACATTGCTGAAGAAAAAAGAATTTATAAATGATTAAAACTTTCTGTAATGAACAATACTGGACTTAAATTTACGCATAGTACAATGACCAACCATCTTCAAAAATTAAATGAATTAATAGAAGGTGATTTAAAAAACAATAAATTCCCAATAAATTTATGATAATGAAACCTACATACTTAAGGCAAAAAATTAAACCATGAAAATAGCCCTAAATAAAATCAATATAATAGCTCTGTTAACAATAAGTGTTTGCCTTTTAAATTGTAAGAAGAAACCAAATCTTCCAGACCCACTAGAAGCTGGTTGGGAAGGCAATTCAGTTTGTGAAGTTTTAGAAGACAATAGTGAACTTCGTGTACTTAAATGCACGTTCCCTCCCAATGTTGGTCACCAAAAGCACTATCACAATCCTCATTATGGCTATACGTTAAAAGGTGGAAAATTCAGAATTACAGATCATAAAGGAACTCGTGAAGTTGATGTGCCAAAAGGTTACGGCTTTAGCAACGACTCCATAACAACACATGAGGTTTTAAACATTGGTAAAACCACTGCCGTATTTTTAATAATGGAGTACAAGTAGTTCTTCATAACTTCTTTTTTGAAATTAATCTTACTTTTTTGTACCTTTTATTTTCAAAAATAAAATGCCATGCATGCTTCAGCACGATTTGAAAACGCAATAAACAAACTATATAAAGCATTCCATAATAATACACTAAATCCCGAAGATTGCAAACAATGTGCTGTTGGCAACATATTGGATAATACAGATAGTTGGAAACATCTATCAGATATTCACGGCTCTCTTAGATTGAACTACATAGGTTTAGTGCATCAAAATTTTGGAAGAAAATTTAATGGGTATTCACCCATTCAACTACTTAATATAGAATCTGAATTTTTAAAAGGTTGTGGCTATGTTGGTCCTCTCAACGGCAAATGTAAAAAACCTAAAAACCCTTTAGACAAAGACACATTATTTAATGGACTGTACTTTGTTGTGAGTTATCTATGTAAAATAGATAATATCGATAATGTAATGGATTATTTTACCCCTTTCCATAAAAACTCTTTATCTCAACTTCACCAACCTGAAACATCAATTTAATTAAAATTGTAAATTTTATCCTACAAAAAAACAACGTTAAGCGTTAAAATCTGTATTTCATTAGGTTTTTTTTTAAATTAAGTCTATGTTTGCTTTAACTATTAACCCTATTTTGTTATGACCCTCATTAAAACCTCAACCGCTTTGCCCCAAAGTGAAGATTCCTTATTTGATTTTATTCAAAAAGCTGCCGTAATAGGCACTTGGGAAGTAGATCTTAAAAGCAATATTTTAACATGGAGTGAAGAAACAAAAAACATCCATGAAGTTTCTTCAGACTATATACCAAATGTTGAAACCAGTCTATCTTACTATAAAGAAGGCTATAGTCGCGATACTATAACAAAACTCTTTACAGATAGCATAGAAAAACACGAAAGCTTTGATACAGAACTTCAAATAATTACTGCGAAAGGAAACGAAAAATGGGTAAGATCTATTGGTCAGCCTATATTCGAAAACGGAGAATGTGTTAAAGTACAAGGCCTTTTTCAAGATATAGATGAAAAAACCAAAAATTCTAAAAAATTAGCCTTTAAAGAGGAGCAATTGCGAAGAACTTTTGACCATGCTGTTGTTGGAATGGCTATTTTAGATCTTAAAGGAAATTGGCTTAAAATCAACAAAAGTCTTTGTGATACATTAGGTTACAGCCGTGAGGAATTAATGGAGACTCCCTTTGTAGATATTACCTATCCTGAGGATAAGAAAATAGGTTATAAGGGTGTAAATGATATGGTAAATGGTACAATTAACCATTTTGAAACTGAAATCCGTTATATCAGTAAAAAGGGTGACATAGTTTGGACTTTAGTCTCTTCTACCCTTGTAAAAAATGACAAAGGAGAGCCACAGCATTTTGTGGTTCAAATCAATGATTTAACAGATATAAAGAAAAGTAGCAGTAAAGTTGAACAGTTGTTAGAAACCACGGAGAATCAAAATAAAAGATTGCTGAATTTTGCTCACATTGTATCTCATAACTTAAGGTCACATTATGGTAATTTAGATATGTTATTGGATATTATGAAAATGGATATGCCAGAAACTACCAAAAATGAAATCTTTCCCTTGATAAAAGAAGCCGTTAACCATTTGGGAGAAACAGTTGAAAACCTAAATGAAGTTGCAGCAATAAATGTTAAAAATGATATTGAGCTAGAGCCAATCAATTTACTTGATATCTTTAATAAAGCTTTTAAAAGTATCTCGGCACAGATTATTGAATCAAAAACTAAAATCTGTATGGATATTGATGCTGATATCTATGTAAAAGGTATTCCTGCTTATTTAGATAGTATTATTCTTAACTTTTTAACCAATGCTATTAAGTACAAAAAAGCAGATGAACCTGCTAAGATTGAGGTATATGCTTTTGCAAAAAAGAACAAAATAGTATTACAAATTAAGGATCATGGCCTTGGAATTGACTTGGAGAAACATGGTAATAAACTTTTTGGTATGTACAAGACATTTCACAAACATAAAGATTCTCGTGGTTTAGGATTATTTATAACAAAAAACCAAATTGAAGCTGTAGGCGGACAAATTGAAGTTGAAAGTGAAGTCAACGTAGGAACAACCTTTAATCTAATTTTTATAAGACATGAAAAAAATTGATATTGCATGCATAGTGGATGATGATCCAATATTCATCTTTGGTGCAAAACGTATAATGCAACTAGCAGATTTTTGTAATTCCTTTATGATTTTTAAAGATGGAAAAGAAGCAATAGACAACTTAAAACCTATTGTGCTCTCAGGGCAAAACATTCCAGAAGTTATACTCTTAGATATTAATATGCCAATTATGGATGGTTGGCAGTTTTTGGATGAATTTACAAAGATTGAAACTAAGCAAAAGCAAAAGATTCTAATCTATATAGTAAGCTCATCTATTGATCCTGCAGATAAAAATAGAGTAAAAAATTACCAGAACGTTTCAAACTTTGTAGTGAAACCAATAAATATTGAAACTTTAAAACGTATTTCTGAAGAAGTTTTGGATGACTTAGAACAATAGAAATTCAATAAAACCAATAAAGAAAGCCAATGCATTTTTGCATTGGCTTTCTTTATGATAAATATGCGTAAAACGAGCTTATCGTATGATTAACCCATTGGCGATTTTGCTAAACGCAACTAGCCTCCAAAGTCATCAAATCTAATATGCTCATCTGGAATACCAAAATCCTCTCCCATTTTCTGAACCGCTTGGTTCATTAATGGAGGACCACAGAAATATAATTCTATATCTTCTGGTGCTTCATGATGGTTTAAGTAGTTATCTATAACACAATTGTGAATAAACCCAACAAATCCATCTCCTTCATCGTCAATACTATCTTTTACTTTCCAGTTATCTTCTTCCATAGGCTCAGAAAGTGCCATATAGAATTTAAAGTTAGGGAAGTCTTTTTCTAGTTCTCTAAAATGATCTATATAGAATAATTCACGTTTAGAACGCCCTCCATACCAATACGTTACTTTACGACCTGTTTTTAAAGTTTTAAATAAATGGTATAAATGCGAACGCATTGGTGCCATACCTGCACCTCCACCAACGTAAAGCATTTCACTTTCAGATTCGTTAATGAAGAATTCACCATAAGGACCAGAAATTGTTACCTTATCTCCTTCTTTCTGGGCAAAAATGTATGATGAAGCAATCCCAGGATTAACATCCATCCATCCGTTTTTATTTCGATCCCATGGTGGAGTCGCAATACGCACATTCAACATAATTTCGCGTCCTTCTGCTGGATATGAAGCCATAGAATAGGCTCTCTCAACAGTTTCGGTATTCTTCATGACCAATGGCCAAAGATTAAACTTATCCCATTCTGCCTGAAATTTATCTGGAGTTTCGTGCTCTTCTGGGTGAGCAGTAATATCCATATCTTCAAATTTTATTTCACATGGTGGAATTTCAATTTGGATATAACCACCTGCTTTATAACCCATATCTTCAGGAATTTCTACAACAAATTCCTTTATAAAAGATGCCACATTATAATTTCTTACAACAGTAGCTTCCCATTTTTTAATACCAAAAACTTCTTCAGGTATGGTGATTTCCATATCCTGCTTCACTTTCACTTGGCAAGATAAACGTGCTCCTTCTTTTAATTCTTTTCTACTGAAATGAGGTGTTTCTGTAGGTAGTGCTTCACCACCTCCAGAAAGGACGTGACACTCACATTGAATACAAGTTCCACCTCCACCACAAGCAGATGGTAAAAATACTTTGTTGCTTCCTAAAGTGTTTAATAATGTGCCACCAGAAGCGACTTCAATTTCACGTTCGCCGTTAATAGTTATTTTCACTGGACCAGATGGAGACAGTTTTTGTTTTACTACTAAAAGTAAAGTCACTAACAATAAAGTTACGACCAAAAACGCTGCTACTGTAGCTATAACTGTTCCTAATGTACTTGCCGCTAATATCATAATCTGCATTATTATTTATTGGTGTCTTCGGTTATTTCTAACTTAAGATCAGTTTCTGTATTTTTTTCTGAAGTTGAAGTTGTATTTACCATTCCAACTGTATCCTCTCTACTTTCTTCAGTTGCTTCTTCTTCTCCACCTGTTAACATACCACCAAAACTCATAAATCCAATTGCCATTAAACCTGTAATGATAAATGTAATTCCTAAACCTCGCAATGGAGCCGGTACGTTTGAATATCTAATTTTCTCTCTAATAGCAGCAATAGCTAAGATTGCCAAAAACCATCCAATTCCTGAAGCTACACCATAATTTAATGCTAAACCTAATGTTTCGATTTCACGAGATTGCATAAATAAAGATCCACCCAAAATGGCACAGTTTACAGCAATTAATGGTAAAAATATACCCAATGAATTGTATAAGGAAGGTGAGAATTTTTCAACAATGATTTCTACCAATTGTACCATGGTTGCAATAGTTGCGATAAACATTATGAATGATAAGAAGCTCAAGTCATAGTCAGCAAATTCAGGACCCAACCAAGTTAACGCTCCCTCTTGTAATAAATATTGATCTAACAACCAGTTTAAAGGTACAGTTATCGCCAAAACGAAGATAACGGCAGCACCCAAACCAACAGCGGTTGATACTTTTTTAGATACAGCCAAGTAAGAACACATACCCAAAAAGTATGCGAATACCATGTTATCTACAAATATCGATTTAAAAAATAATTCTATATGTTCCATATTCTTTTAGTTTTCAGTTTCAGTCTCAGTTTACAATTATTTACTGCTAACTGCGACTGCAAACTGCATACTGATTAGTCTTCTATTAAATCTTTGTTTCTACTACGTTGCACCCAAATGATGATACCAACTACAATCAATGCCATTGGAGGCAAGACCATAAAACCGTTGTTCTCATATCCAATAGCATACAACCCTGTTTTTTCAACAGGATCACCAAGTACTTTAAATCCGAATAAAGTTCCAGAACCTAAAAGTTCTCTAAAAAACCCTACAATGATTAAGATTACACCATATCCAAGTGCATTTCCTATACCATCCAAGAAAGACCTCCATACTCCATTGCCCAAAGCAAAAGCCTCAAAACGTCCCATAATAATACAGTTGGTAATAATCAATCCAATGAATACAGACAGTTCTTTACTTAATGTATAGGCAAACGCTTTTAGTACTTGATCTACTATAATTACTAACGTTGCTACAACCACAAGTTGTACTATAATTCTAATTTTTGAAGGAATGATATTTCGCATTAACGAAATTACCACGTTACCAACTCCCATTACAAACATTACAGAAATCGCCATTACAATAGATGGTTTTAACTGTGCCGTAATTGCCAATGCAGAACAAATACCCAATACCTGAATGGTAATAGGGTTGTTATCCGCTAAAGGATCCATTATTAGTTTGCTATCTTTTTTTGATAAAAGTCCCATACAATAATTTTATTTTAAGGTCTTGAAATAAGGCATATACATTTTAATATCCTTGCTTAACATTACCGCAAGTCCATCTCCCGTAATAGTTGCACCTGCTAAGGCATCAACTTCTTGATCGTCTTTTATTAAATTTTTTGGATCATTGTTTCCTTTGGCAACTGAAATACCTTTAAAAACTCCACCATCCAAGAATTTTTCACCGGTAAAATCATCCATGAAATAACGTTGCTTAATTTCAGCACCTAAACCTGGTGTTTCACCTTTATGATCAAAATACACTCCTTGAATCGTCATACTCTTATCTAAAGCCACAAAGCCCCAAATTGCATCCCAAAGTCCTTTTCCTCTTACGGGTACGATATAAACTTCTTTTCCTTCTTTTTCTCCTATAAAAATTGGAAGTCGTCTTTCGTAATCGTCATTTTTAGCCTTTGTTTCTTCTTTTTTTATATCTATCAAGTAAGCCTCGTCGTTTTCTTTTAGTTCACCTCCTTGAAACACATATTGCTTTTTGATATATTTTTTGAATTCCTCTTCAACATTATCAGTTGAAATAAACTCAACATCATTGGCTCCCTCGTTGTTATTTACACCCAATGCGTAAAGAATATTCTGTTGCTTTTCAAATCTTTCATTGGCTTTAACCATAGGTTTTAAACCTGAAGCCAAACCTGCCAATATAGCGCCAACTACAACAACCATTACGATTGAAAAGATGACGGTATAGCTATTTTTATCTGTATCTATTGCCATAATTATGCTGCTTTAACTTTTACACGCTTCATTCTACGCTTTACATTACCTTGAATCACATAATGATCAATTGTTGGTGCGAATACATTCATTAATAGAATTGCCAACATTACTCCTTCTGGATATGCTGGATTAAATACACGAATCATAATAGAAATAATTCCAATTAAGAAACCATAAATCCATTTACCTTTATTGGTCTGAGATGCTGTTACAGGGTCTGTTGCCATATAGACAACACCAAAGGCAAAACCACCTATTAATAAATGTTGCCAGAATTCAGTACTCATTAAACCGTAGAACTTACTTGATTCTGTAATCCAACCTGCTTCAACAACTCCGTTAAATATTAAGCCCATTACTATAGCTCCTACTACAGAAGAAAGCATTATTCTCCAACTGCCCACTTTGGTAAAGATTAAAAATAAACCTCCCAATAAAATTAAAAGTGTAGATGTTTCACCAACTGAACCTGGTATTATTCCATAGAACATATCCATAATTTCATAACCAGCTTCTTTATTTTGAGCCAGACTACCTAAAATGGTTTCACCTGAAATGGCATCTGGAGTTCCAGCACGTTCTGCGGCACCATGTACCCATACTTTATCTCCAGACATCCAAGTTGGATAGGCGAAGAATAAGAATGCACGAATCGTTAATGCTGGGTTAAGAATATTCATTCCTGTTCCTCCAAAAACTTCTTTGCCGATAACAACTCCAAAGATAACTGCTACAGATAACATCCATAAGGGAATATCAACTGGTACAATCAAAGGCACTAACATTCCTGTCACCAAATAACCTTCTTCAACTTCGTGGCCCTTTATTACAGCGAATAGAAATTCTACTGCAAGTCCTACTCCATATGAAACAGCTACTAACGGTAAAACTGTCCAAGCTCCAATAATTAGATTATCAATCGTCCAGAAAGATGCTCCCAAAAACCCATTGGCAGCTTCAATTTCTCCTAAAGCTAAATAATGTTGGTATCCAGCATTAAACATACCGAAAATTAAACATGGTATTAATGCCATGATAACGGTATTCATTGTTCGTTTTAAATCGTCTGCTGCCTTAATGTGCGTCCCGTTGTGAGTTGTCTCATTAGGCAAGTACAGAAAAGTATGAAGCGCATTGAAAGCTGGTGCCATCTTTTTGCCTTTGTACTTTTCTTTAAGATTGTGTAAATTTTGTTTTAAACCCATATTCTAAATATGTTAAACCTTTTCGACTATGCTAAAGGTGACATTTATTATCCTATTTCTTCAAGCATTAAGTCTAATCCTTCTCTTATTATTTTTTGATGTGGCTGTTTAGACACACAAATAAATTCTGTCAGTGCAAAATCTTCTGGTGCCACTTCGTACATTCCTAAAGCTTCCATTTCATCTAAATCTTGATACATACAAGCTTTTAAAATTTGTAAAGGATATATATCTAACGGAAATACTTCTTCGTAATTTCCTGTGAGAACAAATGCACGATGCTCACCATTTGTATTGGTGTCTAACTCGTATTTCTTATTAGGACTCATCCAAGAAAACGTCAATGCTCTAGATGTCGAAACTTTATCAAAAACGGGTTTGTTCCAACCAAAAAACTCATAATCATCACCTTCCGGAATCACAGAAATAATATTGCTATAATAATCTAAGTGACCATCTGGCGCAACTTGTTTTCCTGATAAGACATTTCCAGAAATAAAACGGTCATTTCCATCTTTATCAACACCATTATCGTAAACCATAGTAGAGATTTCTGAACCTATTTTAGTTTTGAAATAACGTGGTTTTTTAACCGAAGAACCTGCTAACGCAACTACGCGCTCAGCATTAAATTTCCCTGTTAACAGCAACTCACCTATGATTACTAGATCTTGTGCGCTGACCGTCCATACAGTTTCTCCTTTATTTACAGGACTCACTTTATTGATCAATGTACCAACATTTCCAGAAGGATGTGGCCCAGAGACCTTATGTATTGTAACACCTTCTAAATTGGCTAAAGGCGAATTTGATTTATTCCCTACTGAAACATGCACTCCTCCTTCCGTTAATTTAGATAACGTAGAAATGGCAGCTTGTAATTCAGCCTCTTTACCTTGTAAGGTATAATCTAAATCTGCTGCTAATGGTGCACTTGCATAACCTGAAACAAATATAGCCTTTGGAGTTCTATCTGCTTTTGCAACAACATCGTAAGGACGTTGCTTTATAAAAGCCCAACAGCCAGAAGCTAGCAAATGTTCTTTTATTTTTTCAGCATCAGCTGACAAATCAAATTTTCCGTGATCAACGTGGACCTGCTCTTTGTCTGCGGTAATTTTAATCGCCATAATACGACGTCTTTCCCCTCGCTTAACCTCAGTGACCTCACCAGAAACTGGTGAAACAAATTTCATAGCCTCGTTATCCTTATTGTAAAACAAGGTTTCTCCAGCCTTGACTTTAGCTCCTTCTTTTGCTACTAATTTTGGTGTAATGCTGTGGAAATCTTCGGGCCTTACGGAATAGAAATTGCTAACAATTGCATTTTCTGTGGTTTTCTCGGCTTCACCGACCAACTTTATGTCTAAACCCTTTTTAATTCTGATGTCTTTTGACATATTTATTAAAGATTAGTTATCTAAAAATCCGTGCAAATTTACGAATTAATGCTTAAATATTTTTCATAATAAAGCATCTTTTTTATTTATAGTCATTATAAATAAGAAGCAGATTGAAAGGCATAGATTTTGATTATCTTTGATTCATATTAATTTTTAAGAATGAAAAACAACATATACAAAATACTTGTGCTTCTTTTATTGCCATTAATAGCATTAGCTCAGGTTAAGGAAGTCAATGCGCCCAACTTTATAAAAACCATTAAATTTAAAAGTAATACCACGCAAAGCCAGTTGCCTATTTTAAAATTGGGAGAGCCGTTGGTTTTAGAATTTGATGCGCTTACAGGTAATGAGGAGGATTTCTATTATGTGATTGAACATTATAATTTTGATTGGACACCTACCAACCTTGTTAAATCCGAGTATTTAAAAGGTCTAGACAACCAGAGAATACGTAATTACGAAAACTCATTTAACACTTATCAAATCTATTCGCATTACACTTTAAAGATACCTAACCAACAAACACGTTCTTTATTAAAAAGCGGAAACTATTTAATTTCAATCTACGATGATTATGGTGAATTAATGTTTAGTCGAAAATTTATGGTTTATGAGGATTTGGTAAGCGTTGGAGTGAATGTAAAACGCTCTAGAGATGTAAAGTTTATTGCAGAAAAACAGTCTGTTGATATTAAAATCTCTACTAACAGCATTAATTTCAATAACCCTTTAGAAAGAGTTAAAACAGTAATTATACAAAACAATAATCTCAACAGTGCTATAGCAGGCTTAAAACCTCAATACACTTTAGGAAACGAACTCATTTACCGTTACGATACCGAGTCTGCATTTTGGGGAGGAAACGAATATTTATATTTTGAAACCAAAGACGTTAGGGCTGCCAATGTTGGCGTTCAGTTTATTGATTTAAAAGATATCTACCACAGCTATTTGTTCACAAATGCACCTCGAAGAGATAATGTTTATACTTACAACCCAGATATTAATGGAAACTTTATAATTACAGCAATTGACAGAGAAAATGTTGATGTTGAAGCCGATTATACCATGGTGCATTTTTCATTGTTACAAAATGAATTAAAAGATAAAAACATTCACGTTTACGGCAATTTTAACGCCTATGCCATTGAAGATTTAACTCAAATGATTTACAATCCTGAAAGCGGACGCTACGAATGCTTGCTTCGACTAAAACAAGGATTTTATAATTATAAATATGTTACGGTTGACAAAAAAACCGGCCAACTAAATGAGGGTGCTATAAGCGGAGATTTTTGGCAAACAGAAAACAACTACAAAGTTTTGGTCTATTACAGGGATTTAGGAGCACGTTTTGATCGCCTAATCGGTTTTGGAGAGGCAACCTCCGTGAATATTTCAAACTAAATTTAAAGGTTTCACTTTTATTTCCTATTTTATGTTCAAATAGAATTATGCGAAACGATATTGCTCTTTTTTCAGAATTATGTGATATACTTTTTAAAGCTGAAGCAGAACAACCTGTTGCGAAACCAATTCCCACTTCAAAATTATACGAGCAATTAGATTTATCCTTAAACGAAGAGGGCATCATTGATGAAGATTTAAAATACACTTTAAGTGAAATTATAAAAAGCACCCCAAAAACAGCTTCAAAATCGTTTTTTAATCAGCTTTTTGGTGGTAGAATTGGAAAAGCTGCATTGGGAGATTTATTGCTGTCTCTTATACACATCTCCGAGCCCACGAGACCGAGGCTGATCTC
>CAJXVG010000086.1 GCA_913061495.1 uncultured Winogradskyella sp. | reverse complement strand
GAGATCAGCCTCGGTCTCGTGGGCTCGGAGATGTGTATAAGAGACAGGAATTATAGCTTCTGTTAATTTAAATTCTAGTTATGTATTGGAAAATACAATATAAAACTAGAGCCTTTACCTACTTCACTTTCTACATCAATACACCCATTATGGATATCCATAATACGCTTACATATAGCTAAACCTATACCTGTCCCAGGATATTCGGACAAAGCATTTAACCTTTTAAAAGGCTTAAAAATATATTCTTTTTTTTCTTCGTTAAACCCAATACCATTATCCTCAATCTTAATACTCTTAAAGTTAATTTTTGTATTGGCGTTTAAATGTTTCTTTATCTTTCTACCTTCAACCTCCTTTACAGTTATTTCTATTTTAGGATTATAATCATTAAATTTAATAGCATTTCTTACAAGGTTAGAAAACAATTGGTATATCCTAACTGGCATACCTTTAATATAACCCAGTTCTTCACAACTCATTTGTACATTTCGCTCTTGAATTAGTAACGTAAGATCTGATATTACATCTTTATAAACAGCATCGAGATTCACTTCTTCTGACTTTATACCATCTCTTTTTATTCTACTGTATTCTAGAATGTGCTCAATTAAATCCGTCATACGCTCAGCGGATTGCTGAATCTTGGGTACGTATTTGCCAATAGTTGCCTTATCGTTAGCTTCTGATGTGATTAAAGAACTAAACGTTCTTATTTTTCGCAATGGCTCTTTAAGGTCGTGGCTTGCCATATATGCAAACTCCTCTAAATTTAGGTTAAGCTTCATTAGCTCAGCGTTAGCTTTTCTGATATCTTTAGTTTGTTTCTCAACTTCTTTTTCTAATTTATCCCTAAACTCCATCTGTTCATTAATGTTTGCAAAAGAGCCCATATATCCATTAAAATTACCATCATTATCAACCGTTGGGATTCCTCGGTTTAAAAACCAAAAATAAGTGCCATCATGTTGGCGAGCTCTATATTCTATCTGAAAAGCAGTCTCTTTTTTATGGGACTCTAAATAGGTTTTCTCTACTTTAGCTCTATCCTTTTTATGTATAAACTGCATCCAGCCTTTCCCTAAATTCACCTTCAATGTACTACCAGTAAACTCTAACCAATAATTATTTATATATGTACAATTACCATCTTTGTCTGTTATCCAAACCGTTGTTGGTGTTACATTGGCAATGGTTTTAAAGCGTTCTTCACTTTCCGTTAGCTTTTGCAAAAACACCTTATCTTGGGTAATATCTAAAATTGAAATAATAGCTGATTGAGGCTCACTATTGTTATTATAAATTATGGTCCCAAATAATTGTATCCACTTTTTATCTGTTTTTATAGAAAGACAAACTTCTTCATTAATTGATCCTGTTTTAAGTGCTTTTTTTATGGCTTTAATCAATTTTTCTTTGTCATCGCTGTGAATAAAATCACTTAATTCATCTTCTAACTCTTTAATACGTAAATTTTCAAAGTCCGAAGTTTCTAACTTTTTCTGTAATTCTAATTGTTTTGCGCTTTGCTCTACTGCCTCAAAAATTATCATGTAATACTGTACATCACTAACTCTATACATTAATGGCATTATTTTTACACGCACGTAGTGCATTTGCCCATATAGTTTAAATTTTATAATATCGCTAGTATGTGAAACGTTCGTTTTTTTAACCTGAGCCAATAAAGCTTTTATGGGTGATACCAACTCTAGGTTGAGCATTTTGTGAAGGTTAATGTTCATGGTGCCTTCACTAATTTCTAAATATAGCCTTAAGCTACCGTGCACTTCTTTAATTTCAGAATTTTCGTTAATGATAACAAAAGGCTCATCGTATTTATGGTATAAAGTTTCTTTAGCCACATCAACGATACTCATATTGCGGTTTCCGTTATTATTGTTGTTATTGTTATGTCCTTCTTTTTTAAATTTTTGATTCCTGTTTTTTAAACGCGAAAACTTTAATTGATAACTTAACGAAGCTTCTGCCTTTTGATATATTTTACCTTTACCTTTTTTTGAAAACAAATCTGCTGCTATGGTAACACTTTCAGATTTACCCAAAAACAATAATCCTTCCCTTTTTAACGAATAATGAAACACCTGAAGACTTTGTTTTTGTAAGTCTTTATTAAAATAGATCAGTAAGTTTCTGCATATTACTAAATCTAGATTAACAAAAGGTGGATCTGTTGTAATATCATGCCGAGCAAACAAAACGTGCTGTCTAATCTCTTTTTTTACAACGTGGTGAACATCGTTGCTTTTATCAAAGTACTTATTTATAATTTGGTCTGGCACGTTACCCAAAAGCTTTTTATGATAAGTGCCCTTTCTACCAAAATTAATGGCACGCTCGTCTATATCTGATGCAAACACTTGTAAATTATAATCACCAACCTTATCTCCTAATAATTCGTACAGCATAATTGCAACGGAATAAGCTTCTTCTCCAGTAGCACAACCCACACTCCAAACGCGTATGGAATCTCCTTTTTCTTTATTTTCAATTAATTTGCGGAGTTGTTTTTTGAGTTTTTCAAATGCTTCTAAATTCCGAAAGAATTCAGTAACACCAATAAGTACAGAGTCAAAAAGCTTATCTAATTCTTGTGGGTTTTTTTTAATGAGCTCGTAATATTCTGAGATATTGTCTAATTGTAGGGACGCAATTCTATGGTTTATGCGTCTCATAATTGTGGTAGGCTTATAGATTGAAAAATCTGTTCCAGATCGTTTTTCTAACAGTTCAAAAATAATGTCTATCGTATCCATCATTTTTCCACTAGAAGCAATAGCATATATATTATCTGTGTATTGCACAATATCATCATACATTTGTGCTGCAGGCAAAATTAAATCTACTTTACCAGTGTCAATTGCTGCTTTTGGCATTTCTCTATGCTCAGCTGTTTCTGGCAATTGTGCAATGGTAAAACCGCCATTTTCACCAATATCTTTAATTCCCTTAGAACCATCATCACCAAATCCCGAAAGAATAACACCTATTGCTTTTTTAGATTTTGCCCTGGCCAAAGAAGTAAAAAAATTATCTATAGAGGGTGTAAAAGGAAGGTCTGAAGATAAAGCTTCAAAAACCAAGGTATTGTCTTTAATACTAATTTGTTTGTTTTTTGGGCAAACGTAAACATGTTCATTTTTAAGCTGCATGGTGTTTTCTGCAACAACGACATCCCATTTGCAGCGCTTATCTAAAATAGGAGCTAATTCGCTTTTGTGATCTTTGCTAAGATGCATCACAATAACCACACACATATTTGATTTAGCATCATTAAAACTTTTTAGAAATTTTGACAAAGCATCTAAACCACCTGCTGATGCGCCAACACCAATAACATAAAGTTCTGATTTGTCTTCTTGTTCAGCTTTGGTTTTTTCTCCCATTTAGATTGTTATAGCAAGTTATTTATTGTGAAAGCTAAAATTAAGCAAAAGATACTGCATAGCTTAATCCTATTAAATGTTATTTCTAACTGCTTTAAAACCTAAACATAAAGTTTTCTCTATTGAGAATAGAGGTTTGGTATTGCCAATCTATGGCTAATATTTTTTTTATTGAATTTTTTAGCGTTTCAAAATCAGCTGGTTTATTCAAATAAATATTGGCACCTTCTAAAAAGGTTTGTTTAATATCCTTTTCTGAAGAGGATGTAGAATATACAATTACGGTAATATGTCTTAAACCAGGATCTTGCTTTATTTCCTTTAAACATTCAATACCATTCATAGAAGGCATGTTTAGATCCAAAAATAAAAGATTTGGCAGTACTCTATTTGCACCACGCATATAATCTATAATCTCTTTTCCATTAGTAAACATTTTTAAATCTAGCCCTCCATTAATCTGTGAAATGGCTAGTTTAAAAATTTCCCTGTCGTCTGCATCATCGTCAACAAGCATTATTCTAAGTTGATCCATTAATATTGAGAATTAAGCGTTGTTTTTGATTTGTTTTTTTAATTTGATAAAGGTTGAAGGACTAAATCCTGTTGTGTTTTTAAACTGTTTAGAAAGGTGGGCAACACTACTGTAATTTAGTTGGTGCGCTATCTCCGTTAAACTTAAATTATGTTCTATTAATAATTCTTTTACGTAATCTATCTTTTTAAGTATTACAAATTTTTCTATTGAGATATGCATAGATTCAGAAAATATACGAGAAAGATACGTATAACTGTAAGGTAATTTTTCTTTTAAAAATTCTGAAATATTAAGCTTAACAGCAGTTGGTTCGTGCTTAATTAAATCTTCGATAATGGCTTTTACCTTTTGTATTACTATGGTCTGCTGGTCATTTACCACACTCATTCCTGAAGAATTAAGTATAGCCATCATTTCTTGCTTCTCTTTATCACTCAAAGATTGAGTGATTTCTACCTCACCATAGGTTCCTAATTTAAAGGGGTAGCCCAAGACCTTTAGTTTTTCTTCTAGCAGATTATTGCAAATTTCCGTAACGTTAAATTTAACTTGAATTTTCATAAACACTTTTTATAAATGCATTACAATAATCCCTAGTTGAAATACAGAATAGCAAGGTAGAGAATACTTTCTAATTTTGAAAGAAAAAGATTAAGCTCCCTTTCGTTTTATTATAAATTTCCTTCATTAATTCTAAATACAAATTTAGTTTTAACTTTTATTTAGCAATACAAAAACCTCACTCAAGATACTAATAATTAAGAACTTAAAAAAATTATATAACATTCTAGAATAATTGTATAACACAAATTGCAGTTACTAAAATTAACTTTACTGAACACAAAAAACTATAAATTATGAAATAAAACAACGGATTTCCCTACACTAAGTGTTAGCCGCATAGCCCCTTTTTTTATAACCGAACTCTCTTCTACTAAGCACTAACTCAAAAAAAGGTGATAGATAATTTTATCTACACTTTCAACCAAAAAAATCCATACCAATATGATGACCCTCAACACAAATTCCAAAGCTATACGTCCCTTTTTCAGAAATTTTATTGAGCAGTTCACACCTAATATAAATGAAAAATCCAAACCATACACCCAAAGCATTCATCGGGATTTGGGTCACGGAACAGTGAATGGCACTATGCTCAATAATACGATAACCTATATTGAGTATGACGTTAATTTTTCGCAAGATATGTCCATTGGCAAATCCATGATAAAACCTAATTATATATATTTTGTTTATAGCCTAAAAGGTAGTTTTGCCTATAGAGATGCTAATTTTGCCGAAAATAAAGAAATTAGGGAGTTTAGAACATGTATCTATTCATCTGATATGCCCTCACAAGCAATACTTACTTTTGAAAAAGATACGGACTACAAAATATCCGTTATTGCAATACGAAAGGAAACTCAACAATTAGTGCCGTCAATGACAACCGAAGTTGTGAATTTTTTCAAAAAAAATGACAATAACAGTAATCGTTTTCTACATATAGGTTCATTTAACCTTAGAATTGCTGAAAAATTAGATAAGCTAAACCAAATAAAGGTCACGGATTTAGAAAAAACATTAGAGTTTCAAGGATTATTGCATGTTATATTGAGTATGCAACTTAAACAATATAACGAAGATTTGGAGTTTCAAAAAAACCAAATGGGCTCTTTAACAATTAGAGAAATTAAAAACGTGAAAGCCATTAGCGATAAAATAAAATCTAATCCAGAAATGCAGATATGCATTGATGATATGTGTCGTGAAAGCGGACTTTCTCCGTGTAAACTGCAGGAAGCCTTTAAGTTGTTATATAACACAACTGCAAACGATTTTATAAGAAATGAGCGATTGAGAATGGCAGAAAAACTGATTTGCAAAAACCAACTCAACATCTCAGAGATAGTATATTCCATAGGACTATCCAGTAGAAGTTATTTTTCAAGAATATTTAAAGAAAAATATGGTTGCACTCCTAAAAGTTACCAAGACAATTTTGGAAACTTTACGGCAAATGCTGTTTAATAACATTTACCAATAAAAAAGAGGCAATGTAAAATTTACATTGCCTCTTTTTATTTTGGAATAGATTGTTTTATTTAATCTCTACTAATTCTAAATCAAATACCAAATCTTGTCCTGCTAAAGGATGGTTGCCATCTACAATAATATGGTCATCCTTAACCTCAGCAATCCTAAACTGGTGTTCGTTTCCTTGTGCATCTTTAGACACCAAACCTAAACCTACTTTAGGCTCTACCTCTTCAGGAAGTTGAGCTTTTTCAACATTGTGAAATAATTCTTTTCTCACTTCACCATAAGCTTCGTTTACAGGAACCTCTACTGTTTTTTTATCGTTAACCTCCATATCAACAACTGCATTTTCAAAACCAGGAATTAACATACCTTGTCCTAAAGTGAACTCTAATGGCTCACGTCCTTCAGAAGTATCAAAGACTTGACCGTCTTTTAATTTTCCTGTGTAATGTACTTTTACAGTGTCATTTTCTTTTACTTGACTCATAAATTTCTTGTTTTCATTTAATTACGCTGCAAAACTATTATTATTAACACACAATAAAGAATGATTGGTTAAATTTCCTTGGTATTTAAGAAAAACTTAACGTCAAAAAACGGTTTTGATTTGTATCTTAAACATACTTAGTTGATAATTCTACAAAAGCTAGCGAACGTAAGTAGCAAAGAGATATATTGACTAATTTAATATTGAAAAAGAAATAATATCTTAAAAAAAATTTACTATGTTAACTTGGAAAGACATCATTAACTTTTCCGTAAACGGAAATCCAAAACCAGACAAACACATTGAAAAAACGGAGGCTGAATGGAAAGAACAGCTTACACCAGAACAATACAGAATAACAAGACAAAAAGGTACAGAACGTCCACATAGTGGTGAACTCTGTACATCTTATGAAGCTGGACAATACAACTGTATTTGTTGTGACACACCTCTTTTTGACTCAACCATTAAATATGAATCTAGCTCAGGATGGCCTAGTTTTACACAACCCATTAAAGAAAATGCCATTAAATATGAAAAAGACAGTTCTTTGGGCATGACAAGGGTTGAAGTTATGTGCAACACCTGCGATGCGCATTTGGGACACGTGTTTCCGGATGGTCCAGAACCTAGTGGCTTAAGATATTGCGTAAATTCAGAATCATTAAATTTAGAAAAGGAAACAGCCTAATGAGTGCAAAAAACCTACAGACAGCAACCTTGGGAGGAGGATGCTTTTGGTGCACCGAAGCTGTTTTTGAAGAAGTAAAAGGTGTAGAAAAAGTTGTGTCTGGTTATACTGGAGGAGACGCTCCCGGACGACCAACATACAGAGAAATTTGCTCTGGCCTTTCAGGCTTTGCAGAAGTGGTTAAGGTAACATTTGATGCCAGCGTAATAGCTTACGAAGACATTCTACTAATTTTTATGACCACGCACGATCCCACAAGTTTAAACAAACAAGGAGCTGATAGAGGTACGCAATATCGTTCGGTAATCTACTATAATAACGATAAACAAAAGGAAATCGCTGAAGCAGTTATACAAGAATTGGCACCATATTACAATGATCCTATTGTAACCGAACTTTCTAAAGTCGAAATATTCTACGAAGCAGAAAAAGCACATCAGGATTTTTACAAAAACAATCCCAACGCTGGTTATTGCAGTTTTGTAATTGATCCTAAATTGGCAAAACTCCGCAAATTACACGGAGATAAATTAAAGAACAATTAAGATCAATGTTATTGCAAAGAATTAAAAGTTTTCCGTTGGGCTTTTCTGAAGCGAGATATAAAAATGCTACTTATGGAGTCACAAGAACAGACTTTAATAATGGAAAAAGCATAAAGCTTTATGCAGAAGAACTAGGAGGCAGAAACTACATAAGTCTTAATTATTACATAACTTCAAACAGTGAACTATTAATACCATGCGAAATGGAAAAGGAAAAAGTACATCATTTTCTAAATAATTATATTATTTAATATGAAAACTAAAATAGCCTTAGGTGGAGGTTGCCATTGGTGTACTGAAGCTATTTACCAATCCTTAAAAGGAGTTGAATTTGTAGAGCAAGGCTATGTAGCATCACACGGAGAACAAGATACATTTTCTGAAGCGGTAATTATACATTTTAATCCCAAAATCATTACGCTTAGCATACTTTTAGAAATTCATTTACACACACATAACAGCACTAGCGACCATTCTATGCGAAGAAAATATAGGTCTGCTGTATATACGTTTTCAGAACAGCAAGCTAATGCAGCTAAAGCTATACTATATAAACTACAACCGAAATTTAAAAATAAGTTAGTGACTAAGGTTTATCCATTTTCAAAATTCAAACCCTCTAGAGAAGAGATTCAGAATTACTATTTTAAAAATCCTGAAAGACCTTTTTGCAAAAGATACATAAACCCCAAATTAAAGATCTTAATTGATAAATTTTCGAATCATTTAAAATTGGAATATGCTTAGAATCTATATTACAGGAATAGCCATTTTAGTAATAGCCATTGTTGCCAACGGTTTAATTGTAAAATTAGGGTTAAAATCTTGGTACGATTTCATCGATATACTTTCAAAAAATGGTACTTCGGCTTTAAGTAAAACAAGTGTTATTGAATATTTATGGTTATTTATTGGCTATCCTTTAGTACTTGGTTTGGGCTATTGGCTTGGAGATAAAATTTACTTATCTATTTTTTAATATAAACTGTTTTTGCATTCACAAACTCCATAATACCTTCTTTAGATAATTCTCTGCCATAACCTGAAGCTTTTGTACCACCAAATGGCAATCTTGGATCAGATTTTACCAATTCGTTAATAAAGAAGGCGCCATCTGCTATTTCACTTATTCTTAGTTTTGCACTCTCAACATCTTCAGTAAAAATCATACTGCCTAACCCAAACTTAGTGTTTGATGCCATTTCATAGGCTTCATCTTCATTTTTAACTTTAATTATTGCTGCAACAGGACCAAAAACCTCTTCGTCAAAAAGTGGCATTCCGGGTTTTACATTTTCAATTATTGTTGGTTGATAATTGGCTTTTTCTCTATTATTTCCATAAAATAAAGTAGCACCTTTATCAAGTGATTTCTTAACCTGATCTTCTACGTCTTCAGCAAGATTTTCGCGTGCCATAGAAGATACTTGTGTTTCTTCTTCTATTGGATTACCAATTACATAGCTTTTAACTTCATCTTTAAATTTTTCTATAAAGTCGTCATAAATTTCGGCTTCAACAATAAAGCGTTTTGCGGCAATACAACTCTGGCCAGCATTTTGCATTCTTGCCCAAGCCATCGTTTCAATATATTCATCTAAATCTGCGTCTTTCAATACTATACAAGCATTGTTTCCTCCGAGTTCTAAAACTGTTTTCTTTAGATTTTTTCCTGCAAGTTCAGCAATTTTTCGACCAGCTTTTTCGCTACCTGTTAAACTCACTGCTTTAATGTGCTCGTTTTCTACAATCTTTTCAATTTGATCATGTGAAACTACTAATGTTTGAAAACATCCTTCAGGATATCCAGCATCTAAAAATAATTGTTCAATTTCTAGTGCACAACCTGTTGTACTTGAAGCATGTTTCAATACAGCTGTATTACCAGCAGTCAGTGTCGGTGCCGCAAAACGCATTACTTGCCAAAACGGGTAATTCCAAGGCATAATGGCGAGTATAACACCTAAAGGATCGTAACTTATAAAACTTTCTTCCGTATCAGCTTCAATGAGCTGATCAGCCAAAAAATCTTCAGCATTTTCTGCATAAAAATCGCATAACCAAGCACATTTCTCTATTTCGGCAATACCTTGGGTAATGGGTTTTCCCATTTCTTCAGTTATAAGTTTGGCATACCTTTCTTTTCTATCTAACAACAATTCAGCAACATTTGAAAGAAGGTTACAACGTTGCTCGATTTCTAATTTATGCCAAGATTGAAATTGAGTTTCAGCTTTATCTAATTTAGAAGACAGTTCACGATCTGATATTATCTCATAAGATTCAATATCTTTTTGTGTATATGGATTTTTAGTTTCTATTGTGCTCATAAGGTCTATTTTTCCTTAAAATAATAGAATTCTACATTTTAAATGTGCTCTAAAGCGCTTTTAATATAACTTTAAGGTTTTGAAAAATTTGAGCTGACTTTGCAGGTGAAAAAGCTATATTCTAGCTACAGAAGTCTCAATAACAATAGTATAGAGCAAAAAAGAGTCCTGACTTTTATAAGAATATTTTAATCCTGATATTCTACAAAATTATCTCTGTTCTTTGAAATTTTCCAATCCGGTTTTTAACCACTCATAATAGGCATCTTCGTTTGGCTCGTAAGCGTTGGTTACATTCAACAATTCCATATCATGATTTAGCAACACATAAAATGGTTGGGAATTGTTCTGGAAATTTATAGTCTGTAACGTTGCCCACTTAGCGCCATAGGTTTCAATAGTTTTAACCGTTCCGTTAGGTCTTCTGTATTTAAACTGTTCATCTTTTGGCAAGTCGTTTTCGTTATCATCCACATAAAGTGAAATAATTACATAATCATTGCTTAAAATCTCATAAACTTCAGGTGTACTCCAAACGGTTTCTTCCATTTTTCTGCAGTTAACACATGTCCAACCTGTAAAATCCAACAAAATTGGTTTGTTTTCTGCTTTGGCAGCTGCAATACCTTCTTCTAAATCTTTATAGCAATTTAAGTCTAAAGGACAGTCTGAAGCCTTCTCATAAATACTATAAAACATTGGAGGTGGAAAACCACTCAATAATTTAAGATTAGCGTGTTTAGTGTTTGTTAAACCAGGAATTAGATAAATGATAAAAGCTATTACCAATATACCTGTTGTGATTCTACCTTTGCTTAGTTTTTGAATAGGACTATCATGTGGAAATTTAATTTTAGCAAAGAGATAAAGTGCCAACCCTATACCTATTATAATCCAAAGACCAATAAATATTTCACGTTTTAATATTCCCCAATGCTCTACCAAGTCTGCATTAGACAGGAATTTGAGTGCTAAAGCCAACTCTACAAACCCAAGTACTACCTTAACTGTGTTTAACCATCCACCAGATTTAGGCAAGGAATTTAACCATTTTGGAAACATTGCAAATAAGGTAAACGGTAATGCCAGTGCCAAACCAAAACCACCCATTCCCATGGACAGTTGCATTGCTCCACCATCTGCTGTTAACGAACTGCCCAATAATGTTCCCAAAATAGGGCCAGTGCATGAAAATGATACTATGGCCAATGTTAAAGCCATAAAAAAGATACCGATAAAACCACCTACCTTATTGGCTTTACTGTCCATTGCAGCACTCCAAGATTGTGGCAAGGTTAATTCGTAATAACCAAAGAACGAAAATGCAAAGGCTATAAAAATGATGAAGAAAATAATGTTAAGCGTTACATTGGTAGAAATGTTATTCAATATGCCAGGATCTAAAGAATCTAACAAATGAAACGGAATGCTTAAACTGTCTCTTATACACATCTCCGAGCCCACGAGACCGAGGCTGATCTCGTA
>CAJXVG010000085.1 GCA_913061495.1 uncultured Winogradskyella sp. | reverse complement strand
AAAGTGTAATGGCATCAACATCTGTTAATCCACTTATAATTGAAATAATATAAAGAGCATTATTACCAAATTTTTCTTTAGAAAATGCCACTGCTAAAAGAATTAACCCATAAAGTAATCCAAAAACAAGAGCACTTTTAAATTGTGCAGGATTTTTAGGCTCTGGCATTTTTTCATCCTCTGAGTCTTTCTTGTTAATCAGGTAAAAAAGAACCACTGTCATTATAGCCATAAAAATAATTACCACTCCTATTGGCACTGCAATTGTCTTAAGATGTTGTGGAATTACAACTCCCACTTCAAACAAAACTCTCACAAAAGATATAGCTGAAGCTGTTACAATAACAAAAACAGCCATTCTGCTAATTGAAGCATTGTCTGCTGTTTTTCTGGCATAGCTCACTGTTGTTGCCGTACTACTAATTAATCCTCCCAACACACCATTGGAAATTATTCCAACTTTTTTACCAACAAACTTATAAATGAAATAACCAACAACACTAATTCCAACAATTAGCGTAATCATTAACCAAATATTTCGAGGATTAAGTACATCGTAAGGTCCAAATGTTTCATCGGGAAGAATTGGCAATATCACCAAACTTATACCAGCCAAGGTCATAATTGCAGATAAATCTTTTTCCTTTAAGTTATCTATGAAATCATGCAAGTGTTCCTTCACGTATAGCAAGATTGCAACAGATGCACCAACCAGAACTCCAATAAGCTGACTACCCATAACAAGAAAAGCGCCTACGGCAAACATTAATAACGCTGCAATTTCTGTAGTCTGTCCAATATCCGCTTGATCCAGTTTTTTAAGTTTTACGTAATTGGCCATTAAGAGCATTGCTGCCATACAAAGACCTAAAACTGGCAGAATAAATGGGTTATCAAATTCTCGAGTGAGTAATCCGGAAATAGTTCCCAGAACTGTTATGAGCGTGAAAGTACGCACACCTGCCATATGGTTATCGGTTTTTTCACGCTGCAAACCAACGAGCAAACCTAAACCAAAAGCGATTCCTAATGTTGATAAATCTGAATAATCCATTTATACTTGAAAATATATGTAAATAATTCCAATTTGAAAATTTAATGTATTTTTAAAGAACCGCTGGTTTCAATAGAAGGATTTATTAACCTAAATAAAAAAGCCTCATCAATTGATGAGGCTTATGTTTATAAAATTGGGGTTTTATTTTACCAATAACTTTTTAGATAATCCTTTTGAGTTATTAATCATATACATTCCTGCTGCTAAACCTTCAACGTTTATGGATGAAGCATTTTCTACTTGCTTTACCAATCGACCTGAAAAATCATAAAGCCTATAATCATCTGCTTTACTGAAATTTACTTTTGTATTAGCAGGATTAGGGAACATACTAAAATTGTTATTATAGCTGTACTCTTCTAAACCTAAAGTTACATTGTCTAAAGAATATATAGACAATGTAGCACTCACTTCATTGGACACTAAGATAAGTGCAGTATCTGTAGGGCTATCATTTTCGCTGACAAACACAATGCCTTCTGGACCTAAATCTCCACCTTCAGTACCTCCTGCAACAGCATCTCTACTATTAAGATACTGAAGAAAAACAGGTGCAGATGGCACAGTAACATCGTAAATCATAACACCACCTATTCGCTCTAATAATATAAAGGCGTAATAAGAACCATCGATTTCCTGAACAAGGACACCTTCTGGCTCAGGGCCTTTATTATCACTTCTATTTTTAAAGTTGTTGTTACTATTACTTGCATTAAAAATTGCTCCATAAGTTGGATGTGCCGCAGTAATAACTTCAAAATCATTTCCACTATCAGATACAATATTTCCCGTACTAGCATCAAAAATACTGAAAGAACGACCACCAAAAACGTGAATTTCTTCATACTCAGCATCACCATCTGTATTACCAGACGCATTGGTTATTCCAATATCACCGAGATTAGTATCAATAGCTAAAATATCTGCATCACTAAATACTGCTGGATCTAAAATATAATCACTATCTCCTAATTTACGCTCTTCTTCAAAACCGTTGTACTCTCTAGCATCACCTTCATTCGCAGTAATGATATAACTTGTTCCGCCAATATTGAAGTAATCTATGGCATCTGGCATATACACACCATAAATTGGCCAAGAGGCGTTAAAGATGAAATCGGTTTCATCACTTGCATCTAAGGAATTGTTTACCAAGCTATGATCTTTCACTCCAAAAGAAGACACACTTACAATTGTATTTGTAGTTAAATCTATAGTAGCTAAAGCGTTATTTTCTTGAAGCGCCACATAAGCCATTAAATTGTCATCTGAAACTGCGATGTACTCAGGTTCTAAATCCTGAGAAACCGTTGCTCCTGGTCCAAAAATTCTAACACCATCAGCCAGTAACGTTGCCAATTGCGAATCGAAAGCATTAAAGTTTAAAGTCGTTACATCGCTCTGGTCTATGCCAGCTAAACCTCCTGTAACGTCAATAATTGAAACACTTCCTTCTGGATCAATTGAATAATCTCCATTTGGTTCACCTTCGTTAGCAGATAATAATTTTGTCCCATCAGGTGTAAACGTAATCATATCTGGTAAAGCACCCACTGTAACCGTAACTTGATTATTACCATCAGTATCAGCCAACATCACAAAACCAGGATCAGTTGACGGATTTGCAGAAATTGCTGCAGCCAACATACCATTGCTAACCGCTACACTTTGTACACCACTCGTATTTGGCGGTAAGCTTATTGACGAAATGGATGAAATATTACTTGGATCTGAAAAATCCAAAATTTCAATACTAGAGCTATTGGTTACAAACAAACGTTGGGACGTGGGGTCGTAAGCTGTTATTTCTGCTGTGCCACTAGCATCAACCAAGTAACTTGTTAAGAAATTAGCATCTAAAACTGACGTGTTTTCTGTTGGCACTACAGTATCATCATCTAAAATATACACTGAAAATTCTGACTCACTTCCTATTGAAACTCCTACAGGATTTTGAAGATTCACCATAAAGTATAAATCGCTTCCATCTTCAGTATTATCTAAAATAGGAATTGTTATAGTTTGGCTATCTGTACTTCCTGAAAGGAATGTTAGGGTTTGAGCAGAAGATAAAGTAAAATCAGTACCTTCAACCGCAGTGCCACCAATCATTACATCTACATCTACAGTAACATCAGATGTTGGTGCTTCAGAAATTGAAACCGTCAAAGTAATACTACCTTCATTTTCCATAACAGAATCGTAAACCTCAGTAAATTCAACTTCGCCTGAAGTTCCTGTAACTATAGCATTTCCTGGTGAACCAATATCTGGAACATCCATTACATCACCACCTAGAGCGTTAGTTGCCACAGCATTGTTTGTGTTACCAACCGTACTAAAAGCACTAAGTTGCACATCGTAAGTTTGCCCATCATTAGAAGCCGTATCTGGATAAGACGCTGTGTCTATAGGAATAGACAACGTTGGGTCGCCTAACCAAATGTTAACTGCATCTCCTCCTCCACCAAGACCAGCTCCGTCAGTATAACCAACTTCAACACCAGTAAGGTCTATAACTTCACTCCAAACTGTAATAAACGTATTAACTTCTTCATCTGTATTGTCCGTAATCAAAACAATAGCATAACCACCAGGTGGAATAATCGACACACCTTGAACAAGGTCTGCTGCACTTGCATCAGCTGATTCATCATCGTAATATAAATCTTCATTAACACCTGAAGTCCAAGCAACAGTGCCTGCATTATAAATCTCGAACCAATCTGCTGTTAAATCATCTCCTTCTTGACCTGAAAAGATTTCAGTGATTAATAAATCAGGCGCAGCAGGTAGCACATTACCTGGCGAAGCGATATTTGACATATCACTTGCACTTCCGCCTAAAGCCATAGTTTCTACTGCAAAACTTGCATTACCAACTGTACTGAATTCAGCAAGTTCTAAATCGTAAGATTGGCCATCGTTTGAAGCTGTATCTGGATAAGAACCTGAAGCTACTGGCATTGTAGTTAATGGGTCTCCCATCCATAAGGTTACAGCGTCGCCTCCACCACCTAGACCCGAGCCATCAGTGAAACCAATTTCAATACCAGTTAAATCGACCACTTCTCCCCAAACAGTTGAAAAGTTAGCTACTTCACCACCTGAATTATCGGTTATTAAAATAATAACGCGTTCACCTGGTTGAATATCTGTAATGCCTTGAATAAGATCTGCTGTTAATCCATCAGCTGAATCATCATCATAATATAAATCCGCATCTACACCAGAAACCCAAGCGACATCACCTGTGTTATAAATTTCGAACCAATCTTCTGTTAAATCTGTACCTGACTGACCAGAAAATATTTCTGTAATTTGAAGATTTTTCTGAGCAATAACAATTCTAGTATCTTGGTTAGCATCAGTTTCTGCAATGTTATAAACCGAAGCGTTATCAGGGTAGAAAGTAGACATAAATTCAGCCACTGCGTCCTGTTCTCCACCAGTATAGCTAAAAGCATCATTATTGTCTGGGTCGTTGGCAAGATCACCATCAGGAAAGTCTACCGCCTCACCAAAGCCAATACCATCATAATAGTTTATACGGTTTGGCGCGCTCAACTGGTCAAAAGGATAACTATCACCACCGTTTGCTAAAAAATTTAGTGTTACCATATTGAAAGTGATACCAGTTGGCGAGACGTTTACACCATTCTCCATCACTACGACATCGTTACTAGGATCTGTATCGCCTTTGTCAACTATCAAATCAATCAGTCTGCTACCAGCAGAACCTTCAGGATTGTATACAAAGCTCATACCACCTACTTGTGGAAAGCGTCCAGGCTCATTGCCAGGTGCTACTTCAGCAAGACCATGCTCAATGATATCAATTAATTCAGCAGCTGTCATTGTTAACCTAACAAGTCCATTGTCAAAGCGAAGCGTCGCTCTGAGATGGCCTTCAGAAACTCCATTGTTAGCTGGCGGTGAAAATACAATATCATCAGGGTCGTTAGAACCGCTAGGAAGCACAGCTGAACCGATTTCAGTTCTTAGTCCACCACCATTTTTAAGTGAAATATCCACACTTGCATCGGAAATAGGATTAAGAAGGTTGGCATACCAAAGGTTAGCATCTGCAGTTAGATTTCCCAGATTAGTTTCTTGAGTCCTAACTTGTGATCTTCTTCCATCTAGGTAAACACTAGAAAACCCTACCACATTGTTGTACTGAGCACTAATTACATCCTGAACAGCATCCCTAAGAGCCACAACCGTTGAATTAGGTGTTGCGCTCAGTGAGTTTATAAGAGATTCGTTGGCAGGATAAGCACCACTAAGTGCATTGTTAAGTTCGTTAAGGTCAATTACGCCATTGTTGTCGAACTCTACAACAAGTCTTCCAAGATATTTGTAATCACCATCAACATTCACTACCAGTACAGGGTCACCAGCAATGTCTGTTGTCTGAAATGGATAAGTCTCATCAAAAGCAGTATCTGTTACCAGCGAATTGCTGAACAGCGTATCGTTGCTATCTCCCATCCTAGTATTAGAACCTCCAGCTACTATAATATCTACACCGTCTAAAAGCGTTGCAAGTTGCTTCTCGATGCTGATAGATTGCATATGCGCTAACAGAATGATTTTGTTCACTCCAGCTGCTTTTAGGACATCCACACTCAACTGAATTTCTGCAGCCAACTGCGCGACAGTGGAATCTGGAGCAGGTGTTATTGTTAAATCACCGATTGATGTGATGTCAGGGAAACTTGGTGCAACTGCGCCGACAAGACCTATTGTCTCTCCGTTTATAGTCATAATCGCGTACTTAGCAACCTGACCAGCAAGGTTAGTGACATTGTCTCCATCAGTACCCATAACACCAGAGAAATCCTCATCTGCATTGAAGTCTATATTTGTAGAGAGCCATGGAAATGCAGATCCAGGAAAACTTACACTATTGAATGTCTCACTGCTGAAAGCAGCTTCGAATAGCTCGCTAGGTCCTTGGTCAAACTCGTGGTTACCAAAAGCAGAAGCATCAACACTAAAAGCGTTGGCAAAAGCAATGTCCAAATGACCAGGCTCATTGCTACCAGAGAGCGAACGTACCGCTGTATTCTCGGCAGCATAGAAGCGAGGACCAGGAATAATAAGGTCGCCAGAGGTCACCGTAAGTGTACTGTTAACGTAAGTTGGGTCGTTTTGGAAAAAATCTACCAAGGCAGAGAACTCGTCTACTGAGTCGAGGGCACTCTCCTCGTTGCCGTCCACGTCAGAGTAGTGCAATAATTGTAATTCGAAGTTTTGGGCAACCACTGTTGAACCAAAAAACATAAAAAAAATCATAGTTAAAAACTTGATTTTTTCAAAGTAAAAGTTTTTCATTGGATTTAATTTTTTTGTTGGATTAATTAAATTTCCATAAAATTACTACCCAATGGCTGCTAGACTGTTAGCTCTAGGTTAACATATTGTAAAAGAAAAAGCACCTTAAAAAAGGTGCTTTTTAAAATAATTTATCAATAACACTCTAATGCTTGTCTTTTTCCTCTTTTACATAAGTTTCAGCTTTCTTTGTCACCTCATCTAAGTTGCCTTCAAAAGTCTTTTCGTGAATTACAGTTTCTCCATCACCAATTTTGGTTTTCGTCATCACTTTTGCTTTTGCTGTGTTATCTAAAGTTTTTTCACCTTGAGTTTCTACTGAAATTTCTTTGATGACTTCAACATTTTCATTCATAGCTAAACCTTCTTCAGCACTATGACCTCCTAAGATTGGAGCAATTACTAAACCAATAAGACAAGTTAGTTTAATTAATATATTCATTGATGGACCAGATGTATCTTTAAATGGATCACCAACAGTATCACCAGTTACAGCAGCTTTGTGGGCATCAGATCCTTTAAAGGTCATTATACCATTAATCTCAACACCTGCTTCAAAAGATTTTTTAGCGTTATCCCATGCACCACCAGCGTTATTTTGGAAAATTGCCCAAAGTACACCTGAAACTGTTACACCTGCCATATAACCACCTAACATCTCAGCGATGGCTAAAGAATTCATTCCGAAAATCATTGGGACAAATGCAATGGCCAAAGGAAAACCAATAGTCAATAAACCTGGTAACATCATTTCTTTTAAAGAAGCTTGTGTAGAAATTGCAACACATTTATCGTATTCCGGCTTTCCTGTACCTTCCATAATACCTGGAATATCTTTAAACTGACGACGTACTTCATAAACCATTTCCATTGCGGCTTTACCTACTGCATTCATTGCTAAAGCAGAAAATACTACTGGTACCATACCTCCAACAAATAACATCGCTAATACTGGTGCTTTAAAGATGTTTATTCCATCAATTCCTGTAAAGGTGACGTATGCAGCGAATAAAGCTAATGACGTTAATGCAGCAGAAGCAATGGCAAAACCTTTTCCTGTTGCGGCAGTTGTGTTTCCTACTGAATCTAATATATCTGTACGCTCTCTAACGATTGGCTCTTGCTCACTCATTTCAGCAATACCACCTGCGTTATCAGAAATTGGTCCAAATGCATCAATTGCCAACTGCATAGCTGTTGTTGCCATCATTGCTGAAGCTGCTAAAGCTACACCATAGAAACCTGCAAATGCATAGGATGCCCAAATGGCACCAGCAAATAATAACACTGATGGGAATGTTGAAATCATCCCTGTGGCTAAACCAGCAATAATATTAGTACCTGCTCCTGTACTAGATTGTTGTACAATTTTTAAAATCGGCTTTTTGCCTAATCCTGTATAATATTCAGTTACAGAAGAAATTACTGCTCCTACAAATAAACCAACCAAGGTTGCATAGAATACACGCATTGCAGAAATTTCAACTAAACCTTCACCAAAAAAGTTCATATTCATTGTTTCTGGGAGCATATACATGCACAAACCAAAACAAGATGCTGCAACTAAAACAATAGATGTCCAGTTACCAACATTCAAGGCTCCCATAACCTGAGATTCTTTAGCATCATTACTTTTAATTTTTACCAACATAGTGCCAATAACCGAAATTATTATTCCTGCACCAGCAATTGCCATTGGTAATAATATTGGTCCGATACCTCCAAATCCAAATTCAGAAATATTCCCTCCCATATCTTTAATTACATAGTTACCAAGTACCATTGCTGCTAAAACTGTTGCTACATACGAACCAAATAAATCAGCTCCCATACCTGCAACGTCACCTACATTATCTCCAACGTTATCTGCAATAGTAGCAGGGTTACGAGGATCATCTTCTGGAATACCAGCTTCAACCTTACCTACTAAATCAGCACCAACATCTGCTGCTTTGGTATAAATTCCACCACCTACTCTTGCGAATAATGCTATAGACTCTGCTCCTAATGAGAAACCTGCCAATGTTTCTAATACAATAGTCATATCCATTGTATTTGTCCATTCGCTTCCCATAAAGAACCAAAAGAAAAATATGAAAAATGCGGTTAGCCCTAAAACTGCTAAACCAGCAACACCAAGTCCCATAACTGTACCACCACCAAAAGATATTTTAAGTGCATTTGGCAAACTTGTACGTGCAGCTTGTGTTGTTCTAACGTTTGTCTTTGTTGCTATTTTCATTCCTATGTTTCCTGCAAAAGCAGAAAATACCGCTCCAAAAACAAATGCTATTACTATTAACCAATGTGTTGTTGGCACAACAAAAGATACTATTGCAAGTAAAACACTAACAATTACTACAAATATGGCAAGCAATCTATATTCGGCACTTAAAAAAGCTAATGCTCCTTCATAGATGTGATCTGAAATTTCTTTCATTTTACCATCTCCGGCATCTTGTTTCATAACCCAGGACTTTTTTACGAGCATGTAAATTAATCCTAAAAGTGCCAAAGCAATTGGCATATAAATCATTAGTGATTCCATATTTTAATTTTTAATTTGATTTGATTAGTTATACCACCTCTATAATTTGAAATGATTTTAGCTGGGTAAAAGTAGTAAAATGAATGGGAATAAAAAAAACCCTTTTGCATTGCTAACAAAAGGGTTTTAAAAGACTAATTAAATGAATACTATCCTTCGGTCTCAGTTTTGGTACAATTGCTGTTTGATATTTGGCAATCAGTGCAATAGCCATCTCCATTACTTTCTCTGCGAGGACTACACCCTCTTCTACACCCTGTACAAGTAAGTGTAGAGCCTTCATCTATTATAACATCTCTATTAACAGTAGTATTATTATCCTTTTTAAAAGTTATATTGAGGCCTAAACTTACATACTCTCCAGAAATTTTACATACTCCAGTTGAAATAAGCATAGAATAACCATTATTATTTTCTGCATTTATATACTCATACTCACTCTCACTAAAATCAACATCATATCCAACTTGTTGTCCTTTGAGTTTAAAATACAAATCTAAGACTCCTCTTAATTTGTCAGAAGCAGATGTAAATTTATTATCAACAAGGCTTCCAACAATCAAATTTTCATCTTTAATATCATTAAACCCTTCACTTGATAAGATCTCTTGAAGTTTTGATTTAGTGTTTTTTGCAAGTTGTCTAGCTTTTTGAGATGCTATTAATTCTTGACTAATAGCTTCTGAATCGCTTGTCGTTGCGCTGTCATCTTGATTAGATGTGCATGAGGTACTAACTAATAGTACCATTGCATAAATTACGTAAAATTTTCTTGTCATCTTTTTGATTTTTAATTATTCACACAATAATAATAATAATAACAAAAAAGAAATTAACTATTTATTATTCAGAACTTTAAGAAAAAATTTGATGAAACAGCAACTATATTGTAAAGTTTCTGTTTTTCTTATGCTCACTCTTATTATAGCGCTCTATACATTTATTAAGAATGGCATAAGCTTCCTCTGCATTTCCCCAACCGCCAACATCTACTTTTTTCTTTTCCAAATCCTTGTAAACCTGAAAAAAGTGTGTAATCTCTTTCATTCTGTGAGGGTTCAAATCCATGATATCGGTATAACTGTTCCAAATTGGATCACTTACAGGTACACAAACCAATTTTTCATCTGGCCCTTTTTCATCTGCCATATGAAATACACCAATAGGCTTCACTTCCATAACGCACATGGGAAAAGTTGGTTCTGTTCCCATAACCAAAACATCTAAAGGATCACCATCTAAGGCTAAAGTTTCTGGAATAAAACCGTAATCTCCCGGATACATCATTGAAGAAAATAGCATACGGTCAAAACGTATTTTTTTTAAATCAAAATCGTATTCATATTTATTACGGCTTCCTTTTGGAATTTCTATTAATACATCAAATGTTTGTTGATCTGCTTTTATCATGTCCATTATTTAAAAAGGGGTGCAAAGATAGTCTATTGTTTCATTTTTACAACAATATGTTCTAAATTAGAACATCTAAAATCATGGAATGGAGTATAGTTTGAAATTTCTATCACTATACTTTTACAAGTTTAGTTTAAAAAAGCATAGTAGCATACCTAAGTGAGTCTACTGCATTGAGCAAGTAACCAAGACTACTGCTTGCCATTCAAATAATCGCTATAATATTCTGACTTCAGTTTAGGTTTTTAACAAAAAAAAAGTAAATTGTACTATACAACTGCAACAGTAGTGGTTTTAAGACCTAAAGTGCAACGTGCAACTTTTAAGCAGTAATTCAAAAAAGTTGTTATCTATAACAGTATAAGAAATTAAATTATTGAGAATGTTAGAAATTAAAGACAAACACTTTTTAGCCCAAGGTGTTTATCAGAAATGTTATGTACATCCAAAAAATCAAAATCTATGTGTTAAAATAAGTAAGCTTGATTTGGATACGTCAAGGTTACTTTATGAAATTAAATATTTCGAAAAAATAAGTAAGAAGAATTGGAATAAATTTGAATATCCTTTTTTCTCAAAGTATCACGGAAAGGTTCAAACAAACCTTGGATCTGGTTTTGTATTTGATCTGATTAAAGATGAAACAACTGGTGAAATCTCTAAAACGATGGAATATTATCTTTTGAATGAAGATTTGAAAGTTACTGATGATATGTTACAAAAAGGGTTTGATAAGCTCATTAAATTAATGATAAAACACCGAGTAATTGCTAATGATATTCGTTCTAAAAATATTTGTTGTAAAATTCTTCATGACAATTCAATACAGATGATAATCGTAGATGGTGTAGGACATAGGGACTTTATTCCTCTTGTTCAATGGTTTAAATATTTCAGCAAAAAAAAAATAAACAGACGGTTAATTAAACATCATTTACATGACCTGGAAATTCAACGAAAATATTTAATTGACTTACAGAATAAAAACTAGAAAATAATCAACTGGTCTTAATACCAATTATTTATAAAACAAAAAGAAATTTACACCCATGGCTTGTCTAGAAGAAAATTTAATTGCCTCTCAACCGTATCTGCAACTATTACAATAGTGCTTTAACCAAAAAGTTAAAAACTAAACCCAAAGCTGCCAGTAACCCCAAAAGGTCTGGCATCTGGTCTATCTAGGTAATTCCCTCTAAAATTGAAGTCTAATCTTAAAATTTTAAAAATATTACCCACTCCGAAACTGTATTCGTAATACATACGCTGTCTCTTATACACATCTCCGAGCCCACGAGACCGAGGCTGATCTCGT
>CAJXVG010000084.1 GCA_913061495.1 uncultured Winogradskyella sp. | reverse complement strand
CGAGATCAGCCTCGGTCTCGTGGGCTCGGAGATGTGTATAAGAGACAGATAAATAATAGTGCTTTAGTTATAAGTTTGAAATTCATTGTTTTTAATAGCATCTTTTGTAATATCATTTTCTAGTTGCTTAATAAGCTCCAATTTTCGCTTATTAATAACAATTTGTTTTATGGAGTTGTTGACGTATTCCATTGGTGCATAATCGTTCTGTGAACGCACGTCTTTAACTTGCATCAAATATAGGTTTATTGAGTCTTTGAGCTGTAAAAAATTAGTTTTTTTTAACAGTTCATCTTTGTTCTGTGCATTCACTGCCGAAATCTTCTCTGCTACTTGGCTAAACTTTATCCAAATAGAATCGTTTAAAGAATAAGAATTGAATTGCACTGAAATAGAATCTAAGTAACGTTTATCCTTGTTTTCAAAACGTTTAAAACGCTTTGTAATTGTATCTAGGTTAATTGTGTTTTGAGGTAAACCAATATATCTAAACTGCAATACATCGTCATTGAGTTTAAATGATTCTTTATTAGCTTCATAAAATTCATTGGCAACGGTTGTTGAGACTATAGTGTCAATATTTTTTTGCACCAAACCTTCTAAATAGGCTTTAGTATATAGGTCTATTTTGTATTGTTCTACAAGTTTGGAAAACTCATCTTGTTCCTCCTCAGATAAATTCACCTTTGCTCCATCCATTAACAATTGTTGCTTTGCCCAACGGTTAACATAAGAATTAACCAAAAGTGTACTATCTGCAACACTTGCTCCTTCTGGCACAAGGTCTATAACATCTTCTTTATAAAGATAGGATTCATTGACTCTGGCAATAGGATCTCTGTCGTCAGTTTTTTTAAAGAAATTACAACTGAAAATTAGACCAAATAATACAAGTATGTATAATCTGTTTTTCACAAAAAAATTAATTTTTAGTTGTTTTCTTAATCGCTTTTAAGGCATCTTTGTTAACCTTTACCTCAAAACGCTCATAGAGTCCGTCAATCCACTTGGCTTCAATTTCAATTTGGTAATCGTTAATTACCTCTCCTTTTGCTTCTTCAAGTGTTTTTATACCTGCTGGCAACACCTCTTTAACATCTATGACATGAAATGCATCGTTATGCTTGTATATTTTAGATACTCCTTTTTCTGCCACAAAGTCATTTGGTAGTTTGTTGTTATTAACATTGTAAATGTCTTTTGTGAATATAACATTCTGTTGTTTATCACTGTTGATAGCGGTATTAATTTCATCCTCCGATTTCCCATCCTTTATCATTTTAAGAACCTTTTGAGCATTATCTTTTTCTGCAGATGAAGCAATCACTACATCTACTCTTTCTTGCCACTGGTATTTTGACTTATGTTTTTCGTAATATGCTTTTAAGCCCACTGAGTCTTTTGCAGCTTTATTCCAGATTTCCTTTTCCATTAACTCGAACAACAACAGTCCATCTCTATATTCTTTCAATATATTGGCAAAATCTTCATTTTCTAACTCTAAATTATCTTCTCTATATTGAAGAATGTTTTTTGTAAAAAACTCTTCATATTCTTTTTCAATAACATCTGAAGCCGGAACATTTTTATTAGTATAGCCTCGTTGTGCAGCAGTTAAATGCCTCCCAAAATCATAATAGCTATAGGTTTTATCATTGACAGTAAAAAGTGTATCATCTTTATTAAAATCCGTAGGCAATTTCCATGCACGAGCAAAAAAACTGTTGTTAATTATATTGGTAAAATAAGCTTTCGCTTTTTCGTTATATGAAATATCATAGCGTTTCTTTAACTCCTTAACCATTGCAGTATTAATTAACAGGGATCTGGAATCTCGCCTCACTCTACTTTCTAATGTAGGCTTTAGATCTTCATAAGGCTTTAATGGTTTCAGGTCAATTCGTTTTACTATGTGCCAACCGTATTCTGTTTTAAAAGGTTTGCTTACATCTCCATCCTTCTTTAAAGAGAACGCTTCATCTTCAAATTTTACGGAACTTAGTTGTCCACTTTTAAAAGGTGCCAACTGACCTCCTTTGTTGGCTGAACTTTTATCATCAGAGAATTGTTTTGCCAAAGCTTCAACACTCTCTCCTTGTTGCCATTTCTTATAAATTTCGTTGATACGTTTTTCAGGATCTAAAAGTGAATCATTTTGTTTCAATGCCACCATAATGTGCGCTGCAGTTACAGTACCTCTAGATGGTCTTTTTTCTTCAACCTTTACCACATGATAACCAAATTGGGTTCTGAATGGTTCTGAAATTTCACCTACTGGAGTATTGTATGCAGCAGTTTCAAAATCATAAACCATCTTAAAAGCTGAGAAATAGCCCAAGTCTTCAAGAAATATTTTTTTGCCATCATGGGCTTCTGCCTTTACTTTATCAAAACCTTCTTTTAAAACACGATTTTTTAGGGCTAATAACTTATTGTAAGCTTGCATGGTGTCTTTTGCAGTTTCCTCTAACCGTACCAAAATATGTGATGCTTTAATATCTAAATTACTCCTGTCGTAGGCCTCTTTGACCAACGCATCGGTTACCTTATTTTCTGATAAATAATTTCTTGTAAGTTGTTTTTTGTAATTGAGAAACTCTCTTTGGTATTTTGGATTTTCATCTAGTTTTAGACGTTTTGCTTCTTTTAGTTTTAATTGATACTCTGTAAACAATTTTAAATAGCCATCAATATCTTTTTGGCTTTCATCTTTAACCAAATCTAAATTTTTATTGTAAACTCTTAAAAACTCAGAGTTCATTATGGGAGTATCATTAACTGTTAGGAGCACTTTATCAGCTTTCTGGGAAAACGAAAAATTTAGTGCAAAAAGCAAGATTATAAAACATTTCAATTTCATATACATTGATTTATTCTTTAGAAAACGGTTTAGTTTTAAAATAATTACAAAACACGGTAACTTCAAAGCGCATGTCATTTTATTGAAGTTCAGCAAAAATAACACAAATAGACTATTTTACAAGTTGAAAAAGCACTCAATCCTTAGAGAAAAATTATCATTATAGAAATATTTAACTCAAAAACTCATAATTTATTAACACGAAAACGTTGTAGTACAATTAATTAATTAATAACTAACTTATTCTTAATAGATTTGAATGAATCAAAAACTATAAAGCGATGCTAAAAAACTACATTTTAATCTTTTTTCTGTGTATTAATTCTACCTTTTTATTTGCTCAAGAAACTATTACCTTCGACAATTATGATGGTGCATTTATATCAGTCACAGCGACATCTACAGTAAACGATGAAATCACAATTCTATTTGAAGATATTGACATCGTAAACAATTTTTATACTGAAAATCAAACCGAAATTTATATGTATGGTGGTTTGAACACCTCTGAAGGAACATTTCAAGGCGCACCAGATTTTAATACCTTAAGTGAGCAACCTGCACTTACATTACATAATGATACTGAAAGTGCCGCAGGACCAAACACCTATAGTATTACAATTAATCTTGCAGATTATTATAGCAGTGTACCCGATGGGACTATGGTTGTTGGATTTAATCTCCTTTTTCAAAATCAATTTGGTGGCGGAGGCAACAACCAATCTGCAGACTTGTATATAGACTTAGCTGATGCCATTAAAAGTTCTACTCTAAACCTGTCTTCTGTTTCTCCTTTGGATAAAGTTAAAACTTCTACTAAAAACAAAGAAGTTTATATAGCAGGAATCAATTCTGATGCAAATATATCCATTTACAATATACTTGGACAAAATATTTTGTCTAACAATTTCAACGGTGAGAACAGGATTGTTTTAGATCTTTCACCAGAATCTGATGGTATATACATTGTAAGAATTACTGTAGAAGGGCAAACCAAAACCACAAAAATAATTTTAGATTAACCACAAGAACAATTGACCAATTTAAAAGCGCCTTTTTTAAAGGCGCTTTTTTATATCTTTATAACACCATTTGAATAGACCAATGAAATACACCACTAAAATTATTATTGAGAAACCCATTGAAGAAGTCGTTAAAAAAATGGACTCAGTTGATAATATGAAACATTGGCAAGAAGGCCTTGTAAGTTGCGAACATATATCTGGGACACCAGGTGAACTTGGAGCTAAGATGCGTTTGAATTATGATTTTGGGAATAGAAAAATGGAACTAACCGAAACCATTACCAAAAGAAATTTTCCTGAAGAATTCCATGCCATATACAACACAAAAGGTATGCACAACATTCAGCAAAATTATTTTAGAACAATTTTAGAAAACCATACAGAATGGCTGTCTGAAAGCGAATTTCTACCAACAAATTTTTTTATGCGCTTAATGCTACTTGTTATGCCAAGGGCATTTAAAAAGCAAACTTTAAAATATATGACTAATTTTAAGAATTTTGTTGAACACAACACCTCTGTTACGAATGCGTAAACTAAAATTAATTTGGGATTTTAAAGGACCTGCATCTGCCAAAACTGCCGAGCACCATTTAATTCATTTGAAAGAATATATTAAAATTGAAAAATTAAACATTAGCATTACTGGTGCAGAAACCTTGAGCGAAATGCACAGTTTGGCTTACTTAGTGGTTGATGAATCTAAAATGAAACCTATAAGGGACGCTTTGAAACCTCATAGAGGCCAAATCTATTCTGAAGACTAAAACAAACGTTTAAAGAACGCTTGGACAAAACGTTTTGGTGGTACTGACATAATAATTTTTAAATCCTCCATAAACGACGATTCTTCATCAAGAAACCTAAAAATTGTTATAATATCTCCTTTTCTGAACATAGAGGAAAACAATTCAGCACCTTCTTCATTATTGTTTGCAAGTACATCTAAAAATATTAAATCATAAAACCAGAATCTTGTTTTTTTATGAAATTTGGATAGATCATTTCCTGACTTTAAAAAAGTAATTAACTGTTTGGTTTTTTTAGAAGTCATTTTAAACGTGTAACCTGTACTGGCTTTAGTCCAACCACCAGCTGTACCAATGTTTAAAATATGCTTTGAGTTCAATTTTGAAAACTTAAAGGATGTCATTGGGATTATTCCTTTTTCTTTTTCAATTATTTTATAGTCTAAAATATTTCTGTTTTTTAGATAATCCTTAATGGCTAATTCATATTCAGTAATGTCTAAAAGGTCTTTTGAGAATAAGGTATATTCAAATAAAGCTGTTTTTTTATTGATTGGCAATACATACATAAATCTGGTATTCCCTTTTTGCGGTACTGTAAAATCCATAAATGTGGCTGTGGAATCATCAAAAACTTCATTTTCAGTTTTAATGAACCAACCCACAAAATGCTGTTTTAAAACAGGATATTTTTTTTGGTTTAAATATACCTCTGGATTTGGCAAACTATTAAAAATCTTTTCCCCTATGTATTGTGACTTCTCCGTTATTACTTGCACATTACCTTTTAATTCAGTGTAGCTATCAACTGTTTCTTCTACAATTACGAAATTTGGTTTTTTATTGATGGTTTCCCAAAGAGTCTCATAAAACACTTCACTACGCAACATTTTATAGTTGAAAGGAGAAATATCAATAATATTGGAATACGAAGCACTTCCAAAGAAAATACTGGGCCATGTTTTTGTTAACAAACCATCCCATTCACCTTTATTGTCTTCCCAAAAACACCATGTTTTATCGTTACCCTTGTCTATCTTTTTATCAATGATTAAAATAGATTTATCATCAAAAAAATCATCATTTGCCATACGATATGCCAGCATTAATCCTGATGCTCCTGAACCTAAAATAATATAGTTATATGTGGTCATTTAATTGATAAGAGTATTATCGTAAAAGTAAGAGTTTAATAGTTCTTAATGAATGATTCATATAATTATCCTTTTTAGAAAAAGTTGTATAATTGAAACAAAATCTGCAAGTTATATTCCAATAAAGAAAAATAAATTTTGTATGTAAGTCTTTTTTTACATATGTTTGCTAGTAGTAACTTTAATATGAGTTATATACACCTTAAATCACTTTAACTAAATCTACTTTTTATGAAAACAAAACTACTATTTCTATTCGCATTTATTATTACGACTGCGAACACTTACTCTCAAACTGAAGTTTCTCCATACGTAGAGAACTTGATTGAACCTAACAGAATGGTCACCGATGGTACAGATTTGTATGTACAAGGCTATGAAAACTTGTATGTAATTGATACAAGTGCACCAACGCCTACTGCCACACTCATCTATACTCCTGAACTTAATTTTTCTATGTATAATCTTACCATAAGCGGAAACACGTTATACATGACTGAAGAGAACTATAATGAATCAACTGGTGTTTTTCTTGGTTCTAGAATTGTGGCCTTAGATTTAAACAATTTAGCCAATCCTGTTGATGTAGTATACTCAACCGGAGAATTCATCAATGCTTTAACCATTAGCGGAAATACTATTTATTTTTCTGCTGAAACGTTATTAAACCCACCAAGTTTTGACCCTTTTATTACTCATATAGATAAAATTGATATTTCACAACCTAATCCTGAGCCAACAGTTATAGTAAGCGAGTTAACTGATGGTGTTGCACAAGATATAGTTCTATATAATAATGATTTGTATGTCTCTGATATAGATAACTCAACGATTCATAAATTTAATGCCACACAAATTGAGCCTTTAGTAGATAATTATTTAATTAATCTCAATACACCAAGAGGACTTTATGTTTTTAGCAACGAATTATATATAGCTGAAAATTTCGAAACAACAAAAATAGATTTGGATGATTTTTCAGCTGACCTAGAGAATGTTGCTCAAAACACCACCTACCAAGATGTAAATAATGGAATGGATTTCTATGCAAATTTTAGAGACGTTGCTATAATTGGCACTACTATTTATATGACACTTCATGAAGATGAAAACGGAAGAGTAGTAAAAATAGAAGATTCAACATTATCTGTTGATAATTTGACTTTAGACAATATTACCGTAGTAAACTCTGATAGCAATATTTCTGTAGAAGGGCTTAAAGAAAATACAAATGTTGAACTATATGGCTTGAGTGGTCAACTTATAACCACCAAAAACCTAACACCAAATAATAACAACATAGACATAAGCAACTTAGAAAAAGGCATCTATTTATTAAAGGTAGAAAACTCTAAAACCTTCAAGCTTGTTAAATAAACAACAAACATTATAACTTCATCAAAAAACGGCATCAGTGTGATGCCGTTTTTTTTAGCTATGTCTTTTGTATATCAAATTATCAATCAAACCTCTTTGCTTTTTCTTTAATTCGAGCAAAAGGAAACTTTACATTCTATTTCTGTTAAAGTATTATCAAAATCACCCTCTTTTCAAAAAAGTTATGGTATTGTTATAGTAGCACTTATAGACATAAACATATAGTATGCTTATTCGGATTAAGGCTATTAAAACTTAAAACAGAAAATATGAATATTACATTATCACAAGCAGAGAAAGCTATCGCAACCGCAAAAGAAAAAGCGCAAGCCATAGATACCAAAATGAACATTGCCATAGTAGATGCTGGTGCAAATTTAGTGGCATTTGCACGTATGGATGGAGCTTGGTTAGGTTCACTTGATATTGCTATTAAAAAAGCAAAAACAGCACGCTACTTTGATATGAATTCTGGCGACATTGGCGGTCTATCCCAACCAGGTGGCTCTTTATATAACATAGAGCACTCTAATAATGGCCTTATTACATTTCCTGGTGGAATCCCAATTAAAAACAGTAAAGATGAAATTATTGGAGCTATTGGTGTAAGCGGAAGCACTGTTGAAAATGACCATACAGTTGCTGAAGCAGGAGCTAAAGCAAACTAACAGAATATAAATCTATACGTATAATGAGGATGATTTTTAATTAATTATCCTCTTTATATTATTCAAAATTTTGAAATAACATTCAGTATGTTAGAAAATTGACTTTTTATTTATACTGAATAAACAGCACTAAATTCAAGTTAGATATGAGCAGAGGATTTGTTAAAGAAGATGATCAAGAAGAAATCCCTATTGTACCACCAAGAGCTGACCTACCCGAAGGGATAACAAATTACGTCACCCAAGTTGGTATGGGTAAACTTTTGCAGGAAAAGCAAGAATTAATAAAAGAAAGAGATGAATTAGATGCAACCAACGAAAAGGAAAAGCGAATTGCATCTAACTTTATTAATGCAAAATTACAACTATTAAACAATCGAATTTCTATAGCCAAAATAGTTGAACTTGCTAAACAACCACAAAACGAAATAAGATTTGGTGCCACAGTTACATTAAAAATAAATGCTGAAAAAAAGCTTCATAACTATCAAATTGTAGGAGTAGATGAAGCTGATATTTCTAATGGGAAAATATCTTTTATTTCTCCCATTGCTAAACTTTTAACCAATAAAAAAGTCGGTGATAAAGCCATTTTAAAACTTGTCAATGGAGATAGGGTTTTTGAAATCCTTAAAATTTCTTACGATTAAAAACTATAAATTCGACGTGATTATCTCGAATAATTTGGTGCTTCTTTAGTAATTGTTACATCATGCGGATGACTCTCATTGATTCCTGAAGATGTAATTTTCACAAACCGACCGTTTTCTTTTAATGTCTCAATATCTTTAGCTCCACAATAACCCATTCCGGCTCTGAGACCACCAATAAATTGATGGATGCTTTCTACCAGTTCACCTTTGTATGGTACACGTCCAACAATGCCTTCTGGCACTAATTTTTTAATATCATCTTCCACATCTTGGAAATAACGATCTTTACTTCCTTTTTTCATAGCTTCAACAGATCCCATACCTCTATAAGATTTGAATTTTCGACCTTCATAGATAATTGTTTCACCAGGACTTTCCTTTGTTCCTGCTAAAAGTGACCCTAACATTACAGTATCTGCACCAGCTGCAATAGCTTTTGGAATATCACCTGTATACCGAATTCCACCATCTGCAATCACTGGAACTCCAGAACCTTTTATGGCTGCTGCAACTTCTAATACTGCTGAAAACTGCGGAAACCCAACTCCTGCAACCACACGAGTTGTGCATATTGAACCTGGTCCTATTCCCACCTTAACAGCATCTGCACCAGCTTCAACTAAATACTTTGCCGCTTCAGCTGTTGCAATATTACCAACAATAACTTCCAATTTTGGAAATTGCTGCTTTATAGATTTCAAAATTGTTACTACTCCAACCGTATGTCCATGTGCTGTATCTATTACAACAGCATCCACACCTGCATTAACTAGAGCTTCTGCCCTATCAACAGCGTCACCTGTAACTCCAATTGCAGCAGCAACTCTTAGTCTTCCAAAGGAATCTTTATTTGCGTTTGGCTTTTGTGTAACTTTAGTAATATCTCTAAATGTAATTAATCCTGCGAGCTTATCTCCTTCAGTAATAAGTAGTTTTTCTATTTTATTTTCTTGAAGTATTGCTTCAGCATCCTTAAGTGATGTTCCTTTTGGTGCAGTGACTAAGTTTTCTGATGTCATCACTTCAACAATTGGTCTGTCTATGGCATGTTCAAAGCGTAAATCACGGTTGGTTACAATGCCTTTTAAAGTACCATCTGCTTCAACTATTGGAATTCCACCAATACTGTGTTCTCGCATGGCATTTTTGGCATCAGCAACCACAGCATCCATTGGCAAGGTTACAGGATCTATTATCATTCCGCTTTCAGCACGTTTTACACGTCTTACCTTATCTGCTTGCTGTTTAATCGTCATGTTTTTGTGCAACACACCAATACCACCTTCTTGTGCCATGGCAATTGCCATTTTACTTTCTGTAACGGTATCCATAGCTGCGGAAACCACAGGAATGTTAATCGTAATATTTTTAGTGAATTTTGTTTGAATATTGACTTCACGTGGAAGTACTTCAGAAAAAGCAGGAACTAAAAGAACATCATCGTATGTTAGTCCTTCACCCAGTATTTTATTTTCGTGTGCTGTCATGGCAATTAAGATATAATTGCACGCAAAGATACAATATATATCAATATTTGTTAGTAAATCTTTCAGTGATATTGAAATATTAATCTGAACCTACATATCTTAACAAAAAAAGACCAACATATGTCAGTCTTAGGGTTTTACGTGTAGCAATTTTAAGCTTGTGCGCTTTGCGGTGCCCAATGAGAGCATAACATTCCTGGTGCTGCTTTTGATGGATTTGCGCAATCCGGTTCTTGGTAACGTGCACATGTAATACAGTTTGGATCATTTTTAATTGCTGCTTTCATTTCAAAACTATCACAAGTATAACTTGTTGATACTTTGACACCATGTACTTTACAAACTTCGTTTGCTCCCAAATTTTCACAATTAATGCAGCTATTTCCTATTCTAATTGACATGATCTTTAGTTTTAAATTCTCTCTAAGATAAGAAATAACCATGTTAAAACAATCATAAATAATTGATATTCAATTATTTATATTTAGACTGTTTTAAAAGAAGAGATTTATAATGATGATATAGCCACAGTTAATAACAATCCATTTTAAGTTGCTCATTGTTTTCAAACGTACTTAAAGGTAAGTTTAAATTCGTTGTTGTGATACTGTCTAACACTTCTAAAACTCTATTTTGCATAGCAATGGAACCACAAATCATCACTACTCCATCGTTTTTTAAGATGTTGCACAACAACTGTTGCTTTTCCTTGATTAAATCTTGTACATAAATTTTATCATCTTGTTCTTGGGAATAAGCGATATGAAAACTAGACAATGTTTTTTTAGCAAAAGCTTTATCAATAATATTTTCATATATACTTAATGAATCCTGTGTGCGTCCTCCCCAAAATAAATGGGTTTTTATTTGATTTTGATTAGTGTTAATCATGCCCAAAAATGGTGCAATACCAGTTCCGTTGGCTATCATTACAACTTCTTTTGCATACGTTGGAAAATGAAAATCGTAATTACGCTTTAATTTCGCTTTAACAACGTCATTGATGTTTAGATTGTTGAAATAGTTTGAACAGACTCCGAATTCATGTTTTTTTATACTTAAAACAATATTATTATTTAACTTTCCGATGGAGTATTGGCGCTCAATTAAATCTATTTCTGGAAAAACTGAAAGCAAATCACCAGAGTTGAACTTAGATTTCTTTTGAGGTTGTAAATACACTAAAAATGAATTGTCATTATTAAGTTCAGTTTTATTTACAACTTTGAATTCCTTTAGTTTCTTTACATTAATATTTGTTGTGGGTTGCTCAATTTTTATATTCTGATGTGTCCTATCATTCCAACGGTTAACCCACGTTTTAAAGGCTTCAAAAGATTGGTTATTGATTTTGAAAAGCTGAAGGTTTTCTTTAAAATCTTTGTGTTTTTGAAACATTGCATCTACATCAATTGCGTATTTGCAGTAGTCTGGATACATTAATGAGCCAAAACCAACAACGGAATATTGAAGGGTATGATTTTGTTCAACTTTATAAAACCGTTTTATAAAATTAGTTGCGCTTGTTGGTGCTTCTCCTTCTCCATAAGTAGATGTAAATACAACCAGTTGTTTGGCATTTTTATAACTAGTGTACTCATTTAAGGTGGATGTATAAACAGAATACCCTTTAGTAATTAAAGCATCATAAAACAACTTGGCTGAGTTAAAAGTATTTCCGGTTTCAGAGCCAACTAAAAGGACTGTCTCTTATACACATCTGACGCTGCCGACGACTCCTTACGTGTAGATC
>CAJXVG010000083.1 GCA_913061495.1 uncultured Winogradskyella sp. | reverse complement strand
AGATCAGCCTCGGTCTCGTGGGCTCGGAGATGTGTATAAGAGACAGGTCCAATGTGTCTCATTGTTATCTAATATGCCTGTATATTTTTTCCAATTGGAATTGTAGGTTTTTAAATCGTTATACACAAAATCTAAGGTTAGGGGATAGGTACCTTCACGATTTACATAATCTTTTACAAAAACAAGATTAAAGTTTTTAATGGCTATAAATATAGGATTCTTTTTTGTACGTGCTTTGCTCAATGCTTTTATACCATCTATATTCTGAAACTTCTTTGCCTTGTGCTTTAATGTAACATCTGTTGTGCTATTTGACATGGCAAATGGTTTATAGTATTCTTCGGTTTTAAAGTCATCGTATATATTAGGCAAAACAATATCTGGCTTTACTCCATTTTTTTGATGGCTTTGGCCTGTAACCCTGAAAAACTGACCCATTGTTAATTTTATAAAATTAGTGGTCTTGGTTTTTTGAATTGGGAGAATTTTTTGGGCCGTAGCTTTACCATGGGTATTTGACCCTATAATGATGGCTCTATTGTAATCTTGGATGGCACCAGCAAAAAATTCTGAAGCAGATGCGCTAAACTGATTTACCAATACCACAATGGGTTTTGTAAATATGGTGCCTCTGTTTGGGTCTCTAATGGTATAGTTTTCTTCGTTTCTGCTCTTGGTAATTGCAACAGGACCACGATCTATAAACATGCCAGACAAATCTGCAGCTTCTTTCATAGAACCACCTCCATTGTACCTTAAGTCTAGAATTAGACCTTCAATATTTTCCCGTTGTAATTTATAGATTTGCTTAGCAACGTCGTTAGCTACACCAAGTCCGTTTACGGATTCTAAATCGGTATAAAAACTAGGAATGTTTATATAACCAATTTTATGCTCACCTTTAATAATATAACCCGTAATTGAATTGCTCTCAATATTAATAGTGGTCTTTACCAACTTAATGGATTTAATTTGGCCGTTTTGTTTTTTTATTTTAAAGGTTAGAGCATTGGTATTGTTATTATTAATAAAGCTTAAAATAGCTTTATTAGATGTGCAATAAGTGTCCAAGGTTTTATCAGTGCTATGTAAGGCTAAAATTACATCGTTGATTTCAAACTCACCGTGTTTAAAAGCTGCACTGCCAGGTGCTATATAAGAAATGACAATGTCTCCGTTCTTTCGTTTTTCGGTACTTATCCCGAATGACAATTGGGAATTGCTAATTGATTGTTCAAATATGTTTTTATCAGCACCACTGAAATAGGCTGAGTTAGGATCTTGGTATTTTAAAAACACATCTAAAAAAGTGACCTCCAAAAGTCTTGTTATGGAACCTTTGCTTTGCTCTAGTTCATTAAGCAAGCATATTTCATTTGCTATAATTTTCTGTTTCAGTGTGGCCTCTAAAGCTTTGAAATTAGATTTTATAGCTTCAAGGACTGAATCATTCTCAACCAGTTTTCTCAAAATGCCAAATCTTACCTTTTTTTTCCAATAGCTTAAAACTTCATTTTCATTCTTGAAATAGGAATGGTCTTCATCCATTCTGTAATAGAGACTGTCCTTACCAGAATAATCTAGGGTTTCACTCTTTAAAGCTTCTAAAATAAGTTTTGAAGCTGCAATCCGTTTTTCAAAAACCTCTACAAAAGGTCTTATAAAATCACAATCTTTGGATTTAATGTAATCGTCAAACAAGTATTGTTTTTCTTTGAAAGCATCAACATCGTTCTGTGTGAAAAACCGATGGCTTTCATCTATTTCTTTAAGAAACAAGTTAAACACTCCTTTAGAAAGTGAGTCGTTTAAAGGTTTAGGGTTGTAATGAGAAGTTTCTACAATGTTAGCTATAGCTGTAAGTTCTTCACAGAATGATGAATTTTGGGAAGATGTGACCCAAAACAAAAAGCAAAATATACTCGATGTAACTATTTTAAACATTATAAGGTTTCAGTTCAGTCTGCTTAATCCTCAACCTCAACAATATCTTCTATTGCTTGGGCAAGTTTAAAATCTTTATCGGTTACACCGTCTGCATCATGTGTGGAAAGTGATATTTTTAAAACGTTGTAAACATTGCTCCAGTCTGGGTGATGGCCTTGGGCTTCGCACTCAAAAGCGATTCTGCTCATGGCACTGAAACAATCCTTGAAGTTTTCGAACTCAAACTCTGCGTGGATGGCATCGTCATGGTACTCCCAATCAGGGAAGCGTAATAACTTTTTTTCTATAGTAGCTGTATCTAATTTCATACGTTAAATTTGTTAAGTTGAAATTTAAGCATTAATCTCTTAGTTTGCAAAGCTATTTTTGAAGTTCTTCTAAAACCACATCACTGGTAATTTGTAAATGCTTTGGCAGCTTATTGTATTTTGGCAATACGGCCAGATAGCGATCTTCGTTAGTGGTGAAAACGTGTTTTAACAGTACTTTGTCGTTTGTGAGAAATGCTGTAATGTCTTTTATGAAATCATCGTGATGGACCAAGTCTGTACTTCCTAAGTGAAAGATTCCGTGCTTGTTTCTGTTTATTATATAATGAATCTGCTGCGTTACTTTTTTATCTAGCGTAACATTCATAATTAAATTTGGGAAGACCTCAACACCTTCTTTTTCGGAAATTGTTTGTTTTATATCTTGAATTCTAGGACAGTTTGTGCCAAACACCATAGGCAATCTCAATACTGCAACTTGGCGCTTTGGTAAGCGAAGCAACATATTTTCAATTTTTATTTTAAAGTGTCCGTATATGCTGTGGCTTAGGGTTTTGTCTAACTCGTAACTTGGGTATTTACTATAGGCGTCAAAAGCATTGGCAGAAGACAAGAATATAATTTTGCTACCCGATTCCATAACGTATTCGGTAATATGTTGATGAGCAATGGTCTGTGCGTTAAAATCGCCTCGTAGTGCAGAAATAATTATAGTAGGTTTACAGGCTTGAAGTATTTCGTAAACATCATCTTCTTCAACATTGTAATGAAAGAACTGTTTGTTCTTTTCAAACTCTTTTTTTGGGGTTCTGTAAGTGCCAAAGGTTTTAAAATAAGGCCCTAACTCTTTGTATATTGAGTTGCCAATATAGCCACTTGCTCCAAGTATAAGTATGCGATGTTTACTTTCTTCCTTCTTCATTTATCCATCTTTCAAAATAGGACTGTTTATCCTTTGTAAAAAGGAAGTTTTACTACCGTTGCCGGAATTGCGTTTTTACGCACTTGAATATAAATTTTGCTATCTACTTTAGAAAAAACTGTGGGCACATAACCAAGTCCAATACCAATACCTAAACTTGGGCTCATTGTCCCAGAAGTAACATTGCCAATGGTTTTTCCGCTACTATCTACTATATCATAGCCTTGACGAGGAATACCGCGTTCATCTAGTTTAAAGGCTATTAATTTTCTTTCTGGCGTACGTTCTTTCTCAGCTTTTAGTGCCTCACTGTTTGTAAACTCTTTATTGAATTTGCAAATCCAACCTAAACCAGCTTCAATGGGTGAAGTGGTATCATCAATATCGTTTCCGTAAAGACTGTAGCCCATTTCTAACCGTAAGGTGTCACGTGCTGCCAAGCCAATAGGCTTTATGCCATAATCCGCACCAGCTTCTAATACTTTGTCCCAGATTTGTTTTACTTCAGAATTTTTACAATAAATCTCAAAGCCACCACTACCTGTATAGCCTGTTGCTGATATAATAACATGGTCTATACCTGCAAAGTCTCCGATTACAAAATTATAGAATTTGATTTTGGATAAATCATGGCTCGATAATGCTTGCATAGCGTCTATAGCTTTAGGCCCTTGGATGGCTAAAAGTGAATAGTCCTCACTTAAATCTTTTAGTTCTGCACCTACGTCATTTTGTGAGGTGATCCACTTCCAATCTTTTTCAATATTACTAGCATTTACAACCAGTAAGTAGGTTTCTTCTTTTATTTTGTACACAATAAGATCATCTACAATACCACCATTATCATTTGGAATACAGCTGTATTGCGCTTTTCCGACAGTTAATTTAGCGGCATCATTACTTGATATTTTTTGTACCAACTCTAAAGCATGAGGTCCTTCAACTAAAAATTCTCCCATGTGCGATACATCAAAAACTCCCACAGAATTCCTCACTGTTTCATGTTCTGCGTTAACACCTTCGTATTGTACAGGCATATTGTAGCCTGCAAATGGTACTATTTTAGCTCCAAGTGCTTTGTGAGTTTCTGTAAGTGCGGTGTTTTTCATTCTGTTGTTGTTTCTGTTTTCTTTTATTGAGTTTCGCAAAATTACAGATTCTTTCTATTTAAAAGGTATTCGCATTGACAAATTTCAATTTTTAAAAGAGCCAAAGTTTAATTCTTTTGAACATAAAATTTAATAAAGTAACCGAGACCTTTGTCAACAATAACTTTAAACTTATAAAATGTACTCAGATCACACTTACCTTGACATATGTAAAAAATGTTTGGAAGATTGTAGGAATTACCTCGATGAAATTAAGAATGTTGAGGTAGATGAAAACTTCAATAAAAAATATATGGAATGTATTGATGCCTCATATGTTTGTATCAAAAAAATGTCAAAATCCAATATGCACTCTGATGAATATGCTGAGCTTTGTGCCGCTTTTTCCGCACTTATCAATGAGATGTCCTTACAAATGTTAGAAAGAAAAGTACTGGCGTAATTTAAAAATCCAAGAGCCATTCATCAACCTCTTTGTTGTCAGAGCCATGGAGTACAGAAATATCTCCTGTAGATTCAAATACAACGGCTTTGACTTCGGAAAGTTGAATGACATTGGCCTCTCGCAACTTAGCTTTTAAATCTGAAATAGTGACATTGCATTTTTTTAGATTATTTTCGTAGATCTCTTCACCTTTCATTAATAGGGTTGGTTTATTATCTATTATAGTTCTAAAATTCCTACTGCGTCTTGCAAAAGCTACCAGTATTTGAATAGCATAAATGCATACCAAACCTGTTATACCGTGTTGCAGCGAAACCGCTTTAGAAACAATAACTGTTGCCATCACTGAGCCTATGGCAACTGTCATGGAAAAGTCGAAACTAGACATTTTGGAAAAGCTGCGTTTACCGCTAATTCTCGTTAGAATAACAAGGGCAATATAAATACCAATAGCAGTTAATATAATTGCCAAAAATCCTGACTCGGAAAATTTAAACCATTCTTTCATTCTATTTTTTATTTATTTGATTATTAGCGCGTTGTATGTCGTCTTCCGTTGGTTCTTCAACTTTGTGTAAGTGAGCTAGACTGGGTTCTAAGGTAAATTCTCCATAAATGGGAAAATGATCGGATGATGTTTCATTATATGTTTTAAATGCTTTAAGCCTAAATTCTTTTGTACAAAACATATGGTCCAAGGGCCATCTTAGCAAAAACTTTTGGGCATTATATGTGCTGTACAGACCTCTTCCAATCCTAGGATCCAAGGTTTTACTAACAAGCTTAAATAGTTTTGTAGTTTCAGACCAAGGCACATCATTAAAATCGCCCAGAACAATAGTAGGTAACTTGGTGTCCATAACACGTTTTGCGACCTTCATCATTTCAGCATCTCTATTTGTGGACATTGGATTATGATTTGGCATAGGAGGAGTAGGGTGAATAGAATGAACCTGAATGGTGTCTCCTTCTCTAGTAATTACTTTGGTATGAATAGAAGGGATGTCTGATTTTACCAAAAACTCTACACTCGGATCAATTATTTGAAATTTTGAATACAATAACATGCCATACGTATTGTCTAAAGGATACTCTAATTTGTAACGGTAATCTTTAGATATATTGTTAGAGATTGCTTTCTGCCATCTCTTATTGGCTTCAGTAAATATCATAAAATCTGCATCACTATCGTTGATGGCGTTAATAATTTTGTCCATGTCTTCATTATCTTGGTGGACATTTGCAGTTAGTATGCTAATGGATGTTTTTTTATTTTTAGTTGAATTTAGCATGTCCACCTCTGCAAACTTGCTGTATGAAAAAAACTTTACAAATTGAAAGATGAAACAAGCAACCAATACTATTATAAAAGCATAATCTCCTACGTTTTTAAAATCAATTTTTATGAAATAGATCACAATGGCTAACGCAGTTAGGAAGGTGAGTTGAACGTGAGGGAAATCAAAAATACGAATCCACCAATAATCTACCGCTATGAGAGGAGCCAAGGTTATTAATATGGCAATAATGCCGAAACCTTTTAAAAAGTGTTTTAAGGTCATGACTCTATGTTTGATTGGTGGTCTAAGGTATATATTTTATTTTAGCTAATAACAAGAGTGTAAAAAATAAGTCTGATTGTTTGCGTTAATACTTTAATGTATTGAAACACCCAATCTCCTATAAATTTAAGAATTTCACATTAAATTTAATTTAAAATCTTTTGAATATGAAAAGTGTATATAAAGCCTGTGTAGAGGCATGTCAAAAATGTTTAGTCGATTGCCAAAATTGTTTAATAGAAATAGCAGGTATGGAGAGTGACAATGATTGTCCAAAATGTTGTGTGGAATGTATAGATGCATGTTATATGTGTATTAAAATGATGGCAGGAAATAGTTCCTATAGCAAACAATATGCTTTATTATGTGCAGAAATATGTGATTATTGTGCAGACCATTGTGAAGAGCATAACCACGACCATTGTAAAGCTTGTGCAGAATCTTGCAGAGCGTGTGCAGAAGAATGCAGAAAAATAGCAGCATAAAATATATGGCTATACTTGGAAATATTATAAAAGGAGTTATTAATTTGAAAGATACATTTTCAAATGAAATTGACCATATTGAGGCTCAGAACAATGTTCTTGAGGAGTTGCTCAACAAAGCTAAAGACACTCAATTTGGTGAATTCTATAATTTCCCAGAGTTGCTGAACTCTAAAAACATTGCAGAATCTTTCTCTCAAAACGTGCCTTTTTTTGATTATAACAAAATAAATGATGAATGGTGGCATAAGTTACACAATGGTGAAAGAGATGTAACTTGGCCAGGTGCACCATCATACTATGCATTAAGCTCAGGCACAACAGGTAAAAGCAGTAAACGCATACCTGTAACAGATGATATGATTGAAGCGATACGTGAGGCAGGAATCAAACAAGTATTTGCTCTTAAAAATTTTGACTTGCCTGCAGATTTTTTTGAAAAAGAAATCATGATGTTAGGAAGTTCTACCGATTTAAAACATAAGGACGATCATCTTGAAGGTGAAATTAGTGGTATTACAGCTAGTAACATTCCCTCATGGTTTAGAGGTTACTACAAACCTGGTGAGGAGATTGCTCAAATAGACGATTGGGATGAGCGTGTAAAACATATTGCTGAACGTGCTGAAGATTGGGACATAGGAGCGCTAAGTGGTATTCCTTCTTGGATAGAACTGATGCTTGAAGAGGTGATTAAATATCATAACCTAGAAACCATTCATGATATTTGGCCAAACCTAAAAGTATATACCTCAGGAGGTGTTGCTTTTGGACCTTATGAAAAAAGTTTTAAAGCTTTAATGGGTAAACCAGTAACTGTAATTGACACCTACTTGGCTTCAGAAGGCTACATTGCTACACAGGTAAGGCCAGAAACAGATGCCATGCAGCTTAATACGGATAATGGAATCTATTTTGAATTTGTCCCATTTAAGCCAGAATATATAAACGAAGACGGTTCATTAACAGATGATGCTCCAGCACTCACACTTAAAGACGTAAAACTAAACCAAGATTATGCCTTAATAATTAGTACAGTAAGTGGAGCATGGCGTTATTTAATAGGTGATACAATTGAATTTACGGATATTCAGCGTGCTGAGATAAAAATCACTGGTCGTACAAAGTTTTTCTTAAATACAGTAGGCTCTCAATTATCCGTTAATAAAATGGATGCTGCAATGCGTGAGCTAGAGGAACAATTTTCTACTAAAATACCAGAATACACTATTTGCGCCAAACGTGGTGAGGATGGTGAATTCTATCATTTTTGGTACTTAGGGGCAGACTGTGATGCTTCTAATTGCGATGCGATGGCACAAGCTCTAGATAATGCCTTGAGTGATGCCAATAAAAATTATAAAGTAGCCAGAAGCAAAGCGTTAAAAGGAGTGAAGGTATCTGTTATAAATCCAGATCGTTTTTATGATTGGAATGCCAAAAACAAAAAAAAAGGAGGACAAGTTAAGATGGAACGTGTAATGAATGAAGATAAGTTTGCCGAATGGGAAGATTTTGTAAACTGAAAATCATTCTTCTGCCTCACGTTTCTTTACCAATTCCATAATTTCCTCTGGTGAGAGGTAATATTTTGTTATCCTATCTTTATAAGATTGGGTGATTTCTGCATGGTTGAGGATAAAATCTTTAGTTTTTAAAATATAATCCTCCATACCATGTGCCACTGCATACGTATCTGCGGCACGTTCAGCCTCCACGATATGATTATCTGAGAATAGATAGTTGAACCCAAACCCAATTAGGTTCATTTTACTCCGGTTCTGATAGTCCATTATGTGTCCCAATTCATGGCCTATCCAACCAATTAAAATATCCGACGGTATATCCTTAGTTCTAAATTCCTTATCCGAAATTTTAAACTTTTCACTAATTAAAATGACATACTTTCTGTTTTTTCTAGTTCTAAAAAAACTTCCAAACGTGGGTCTTGCCTGCATTGTGGATTTCTTTATGTTTTTTTTAAACCGAAATTCTATTCGTGTAGAGTCTAGCTGAGGATAATAAAAAAGAGCTGTGTTGACTTCTTCAAAAATAGACTTTGGTATAATAAGTTGTGCATGCATATTAAAGGTGGAGAATATAATTAAGAGTATGTATGTTAAGAATAGTTTCATTAAGAGAATAGTATAATCAATAAAACCCAAGGTAGCAAATGGCTAATGTGAAATTTAGTTAAAATCAAAAAACCACCTTAGTAAGGTGGCTTTGTATAGTCAATATATATTATTAGAATTGATAACGTATTCCTAAGGCAATATCAAAATCTAAGTCGTTATTATCAAACCGATCATCACCAAAACCTATCTCTGGTCTAAAGTCTAGTGAAAGCATTAATGGTATGTCAAAACTGTATTCTATTCCTATGTCACCAGCAACAAATACAAAGGTTTCATCATTATCATCACCAAATCTATCATTATCAAACTCATAAGATGCCAAGCCACCACCAGCACCAACATACCAGTTAAAATCTCCATCTAAAGGGAATACCCATTGGTATAAACCAGTTAATTTAAAACCATCATAGTTACTGCTACTTCTCAGGCCTAAATCTACCTCTAATCTATTGTCACCCCCTAAGGCACGCTGATAAGAAACTTCTGCCCCAAACCCATCGCTGTCACCTAAACGCAAACCAATTGCATTATCTGCAATTTCTTGGGCATTTGTTAAAGCTGTGAAACCGATAAATACTGCTACTAATAAAAATACTTTTTTCATAAATCTTTGGGTTTAAAATTTTATATTTCAAACAACAATTAGGTTGTTAAAGTTCTAGAACAAAAATATGTTAAAATTTATGGCAAAGGTTTTGTTTTAAGACAATTTTATAACTCTTATAAATGTATTGTTAACACAGATGCCAGATAGTCTCATTAATAAATTAGATGCTTTAAATTCAACGTTGAACGGTGAACTTTATTATGATGATTTAATGCGAAAACTGTATGCCACAGATGCGTCAGTGTACCGAAAATTGCCATTGGCAGTCGCTTTGCCAAAAGATAAAAGCGACATACAACAACTGATTAAATTTGCAACTTTAAACAACACCTCCATTATTCCCAGAACTGCTGGTACATCTTTAGCTGGTCAATGTGTGGGAACTGGTATTGTGGTAGATGTTTCTAAATATTTTACAAAAATTCTAAATATAGATGAATCCGCAAAAACGGTTACCGTTCAACCTGGTGTTGTTAGGGATGAGTTGAATAATTATCTAAAACCTTTTGGTCTGTTTTTTGGTCCAAATACCTCGACCTCTAATCGTTGTATGATTGGTGGCATGGTTGGTAATAACTCTTCTGGCACAACCTCAATTCAATATGGAGTAACAAGAGATAAGGTCTTAAGTTTAAAGACTATTCTGAGTGATGGAAGTGAGGTTGAATTTAAAAATCTTTCAAACGAAGAATTTCAACAGAAATTAAAATTAAATACGCTTGAAGGAGATATTTACAAAACCATCCAAAAAGAGCTTAATTCCAAAGCTGTTCAAAATCAAATAAAAATTAACTTTCCAAAGTCAGATATACACCGTAGAAATTCAGGCTATGCCATTGACGAACTTATTAAATCATCTGTTTTTTCAGATTCTGCAAAAACATTCAATATGTGTAAGCTACTTTCGGGTAGCGAAGGTACTTTAGCCTTTACAACAGAAATCACGTTACAGTTAGATGTTTTGCCACCAACCGAAAGTGCCATTATCGCGCTTCATTTTAACACTATTTCAGATTGCCTGAAAATGGTTAGAACAGTGATGCAATATAATTTGCATACCTGTGAAATGCTTGATGATACCATTTTAAATTTAACAAAACACAATAAAACCCAACAAGCAAATAGAAAATTTATTAAGGGTAATCCAAAGGCTATTTTAATGTGTGAGTTAAAAGCGGACACGCCAAAAGCACTAAAAGAGCAAACCGATGTATTTATTAAAACCGTTGAAAGTTCAAAATTGAGTTATGCTGCTCCAATTTTGAAAGATGAGGCTATAGAAAAAGCATTGGAATTAAGAAAAGCAGGTCTCGGTTTGTTGGGTAATATGGTTGGAGATAAAAAAGCCGTGGCTTGTATTGAAGATACTGCTGTGGCTTTAGAGGATTTAGGTAGTTATATTTCTGAGTTTTCCGCATTAATGGAATCTTACCAGCAAAACCCAGTCTATTATGCACATGCAGGAGCTGGCGAGTTGCATTTGCGTCCAATTCTAAATTTAAAAAAAGCAGAGGATGTGGTTCAGTTCAGAAAAATCACAACAGATGTCGCCCATCTGGTTAAAAAACACAATGGCTCAATGTCTGGAGAGCATGGTGATGGCATTGTTAGAGCGGAGTTTATACCGTTAATGATCGGTGAGGATAATTACCAAATTTTAAAACGAATTAAATCTGCTTTCGATCCAAAGAATATATTCAACCCAGGGAAGATTGTTGACGCTTTTCCTATGGATGAAAATTTACGTTACCAGCCAGACCGTAACGAACCACAAATAGAAACGGTACTCGATTTTTCAAGCTCGGAAGGCATTTTACGAGAAGCCGAAAAATGCAATGGCTCTGGAGATTGTAGAAAGCTGCCAGAATTTGGTGGTACTATGTGCCCAAGTTACAGAGCTACACGCAATGAAAAAGATACTACAAGGGCAAGAGCGAATGCATTGCGTGATTATTTAACACATTCAGAAAAGGCAAACAAATTCAATCATACAGAACTTAAGGAAGTTTTCGATTTGTGTTTAAGCTGTAAAGCTTGTGCGACGGAATGTCCTAGTAGTGTGGATGTGGCTAGTTTAAAAGCGGAATTCCAGTATCAATATCAGAAAGCAAATGGAATTAGTTTAAGGACTAAGCTATTTGCATATAATAATAGGTTGAATGGCTTTGCGAGCAAATTTCCGAGCGTTTCAAATTTCTTTTTCACAAATAATATTACAAGCACAATCCTAAAAAATTTGGGAGGAATTGCAAAGGAACGCTCTTTACCAGTTGTATCAACTAAAAGTTTATATAAAAGTATTAAATATATTGAAAATCAAGAAAATAAAAATAAATTAATAAAGTATTTAGATATCAACGG
>CAJXVG010000082.1 GCA_913061495.1 uncultured Winogradskyella sp. | reverse complement strand
CTACACGTAAGGAGTCGTCGGCAGCGTCAGATGTGTATAAGAGACAGCATTAAAAATGTAAAAAACATGTTTATAAAAACTCATGCAAAAGTAAGATATAAAGTCGATTTTAGAAATGTTACGGAAGTGTTAACGCCTAATTTATACCAATTCTAAATAAATGCTTTCGATCATTTTTTTGCGCTCTATTTTTTTCAATTGGCAAGGAATTTGGGTACAGTTATTTACGGATCATAAAATTTTATGGTGTCCGTTTCGTTGAATACTATACCTTTGTATTTAAATTAATTATTATGGCTCTTAAAATTAAATATTTAGCAATGACTTTTATGCTTTCTGCTTTCGCTCTTACCTTGTGCGCACAGCAAGGTGAAGTAAACATTAGCCAAGATAGCGATATAGATAAGTTGTTGGAATTTAAAAAAGACGTAAAAACTTCTAAGGTTTTTAAAATACAGGTTTATCAAAGTGTTGATGTTGATAGGGCTCAAAATGCAAAATCTGAATTTTTAGAAGCTTATGGAGAATGGCCTGTTGATATTCATTGGAACACTCCTAATTATAAAGTTTGGGTCGGGAATTTCTCCACACGCTTAGAAGCTGATCGTGCTTTGTTGAAAATCAAAAAAAAATATATGAATGCTATTATATTTCAACCGAAATTAGATAAATAACGGTTAATCATAAAGCATAAAAAAGGCGACAATTTTAAATTAAATTGTCGCCTTTTTTTATTTAGAAAGTTAATTTATTTCAACTTCTTTTTTACTTCTACTTCCTGGAATGCTTCAATTACATCTCCTTCCTTAATATCGTTGTAGTTTTTAATTTGCATACCGCAATCATAACCTTTAGATACCTCTTTTACATCATCCTTAAATCGTTTCAATGAAGCAAGTTCACCAGTATAAACAACAACCCCATCTCTAATTAAACGAATACCTGAATTTCTGTAAATCTTACCGTTCGTTACCATACAGCCTGCAATGCTTCCTACTTTAGACACTTTGAATATTTCTCTAATTTCAGCCGTACCTGTAATTTCTTCTTTTAACTCTGGAGACAACATGCCTTCCATCGCATCTTTAAGATCGTTAATGGCATCGTAGATAATTGAGTAAGTTCTGATATCTATTTCTTCCTTATCAGCAATTTGACGTGCGTTACCCATTGGCCTAACATTAAAGCCAATAATAATTGCATCTGACGCAGTTGCTAAAAGCACATCACTTTCTGTAATAGCACCAACTCCTTTATGAATTATATTTACTTGAATTTCTTCAGTTGATAATTTCTGGAAGGAATCTGTCAATGCTTCAACCGAGCCATCCACATCACCTTTAAGAATAATGTTCAACTCTTGGAAATCTCCAAGTGCTATACGTCTTCCGATTTCATCTAGTGTGATATGACGTTGAGTTCTTACAGATTGCTCACGTTGTAATTGTGTTCGCTTAGTTGCAATTTGCTTCGCTTCACGTTCATCTTCATATACATTAAACTTATCACCAGCTTGTGGTGCGCCATCCAATCCTAAGATGGATACTGGAGTTGCAGGACCTGCAGCTTCAATATCGTTACCTCGTTCATCTTGCATAGCTTTTACTTTACCACTGTTTTTACCAGCAAGTACGTAATCACCAATATTCAATGTACCATCTTGCACTAAAATAGTTGACACATAACCTCGACCTTTATCAAGGTAAGCTTCAACAACTGTACCTTGGGCAGGTTTATTTGGGTTGGCTTTTAATTCTAAAAGTTCCGCTTCAAGCAATACTTTTTCTAGTAATTCCTTTACACCTGTTCCTTCTTTTGCAGAAATATCATGGGATTGAATTTTCCCTCCCCAATCTTCAACTAAAAGATTCATACTTGCTAAACCTTCCTTAACCTTTTCAGGATTAGCATCTGGTTTATCAATTTTGTTAATTGCGAATACTATAGGAACTCCAGCAGCTTGTGCGTGGGAAATTGCCTCTTTTGTCTGTGGCATTATTGCATCATCTGCAGCGACAACAATAATTGCAATATCAGTAACTTGAGCACCACGAGCACGCATTGCCGTAAAGGCTTCGTGACCTGGTGTATCTAAGAATGCTATTTTTTGGCCATTATCTAATTGAACACCATACGCACCAATGTGCTGTGTAATTCCACCAGACTCGCCTGCTATTACATTTTCTTTACGAATGTAATCTAATAACGATGTTTTACCGTGGTCAACGTGACCCATAACCGTGACGATTGGAGCACGTGGTTCTAAATCTTCTGGATTATCTTCAACCTCCTCAACAGACTCTTCTAAATCGGTTGTGATAAATTCTACTTCGTAACCAAATTCTTCTGCAACAATAGAGAGTGTTTCTGCATCCAGTCTCTGGTTCATTGTTACCATCATCCCTAAAGACATACATGCCGAAATGATTTGTGTAACGCTTACATCCATCATTGTTGCAATTTCACTTACAGTAACAAACTCAGTTACTTTTAGTGTTTTACTTTCTGCTGCTGCAATTTCTTGATCGATTTCCGTTTGTTGACGGTGTTGATCTCTTTTTTCTCTACGGTATTTAGCACCTTTACCTTTATTGCTTTTCCCTTGAAGTTTTTCTAAAGTTTCACGAATTTGTTTTTGCACATCTTCTTCGCTTGGCTCTTCCTTAACTGTCTTAGGTCTATTTCCACCTCTTCTATTTCCGCCACGTCTATTATCTCCTGATCCTTTTCCTGCATCTGCACCACCTTTACTGATACGACGTCTTTTGCGTTTATTTTTATTATCTGAAGATGTGGGTTTATCGTCTTTCTTTTTCTTAGGTTTTTTGAATTTAGAAAGATCTATTTTCTCACCTGCGACCGTTGGGCCAGAAAGCTTTTTATATTGTGTTTTTATAGTTTCTTCACCTTGCGGTTCAGTATTTTCTTCTTTAACTTTTTCGTCTTTCTTAGCTTTTACTTCTTTCTTAGCTGGAGTTTCTTTTTTCTCCTCACCTTTTTTAGCTTTTTCTGAATCGTCTGATTTGGCTTTAGGCGCTTCTGCTTTTTCTACAGGCTTTTTAGCTTTAGGCTCCTCTTTTTTAGCTTCCTCTTTCTTTTCTTCTTTAGCTTTTGGCTTTTCTTTTTCCTTGTCAAGTTCAATTGTACCAACTTGTTTAGGACCACTGAGTTCTGCTTTTGCTTTGACTACAGCTTCTTTTTTAGCTTCTTGCTTTTGCTTTTCAATTTCACGTTCACGCTGTTCACGAAGTTCTTCCTTCTCCTTTAGCTTTGCTTCACTTACTTCTTGAGCTTTTTCACGCTTTGACGCATCTGTCTGAAATTCATCAGAAAGCGTGTCGTAAACTTCTTGTGAAATTTTTGTATTAGGACTTTTCTCTATCTCTATGCCTTTGGATTCTAAAAAATCCACAGCACGATCTAGTGAAATGTTCAATTCCCTTAATACTTTATTTATTCTTGTTTGAGCCATAAATTGCCTGTAATATAACTTAAAAATGTTTCATATCAATTTAACTTCAAAATGTTTTTTGAAAAGCTAAACTGGTATTTATTCTTCAAATTCTTCTTTCAGAATTCTAATAACTTCTAATATTGTTTCTTCTTCTAAATCTGTACGTTTTACCAAATCAGCAACATCTTGTTCTAAAATACTTTTTGCAGTATCTAAACCGGCTTTACTGAACTCTTCAATAATCCAGTTGTCAATTTCATCAGTAAATTCTTTTAATTCTACATCTTCTTCTGCACCTTCTCTAAATACATCAATTTCGTAACCTGTAAGTTGGCCAGCCAAACGAATGTTGTGACCTCCTCTACCAATGGCTTTAGAAACTTCTTCTGGTTTTAATAGAACCTCAGCTCTCATATTCTCCTCATCTAATTTTAGAGAGGTAACACGTGCTGGACTTAATGCTCTTGTAACAAACAATTGAATGTTGTTTGTATAGTTGATTACATCAATATTTTCATTTCCTAACTCACGTACAATACCGTGAATTCTAGAACCTTTCATACCAACACAAGCACCAACTGGGTCAATTCTATCATCATATGAATCTACGGCAACTTTTGCTTTCTCACCTGGAATACGCACTACTTTTTTAACAGTAATCAATCCATCAAAAACCTCTGGTATTTCTTGTTCAAATAGTTTTTCCAAGAATACTGGTGATGTTCTAGACATTATAATTGCAGGCTTACTTCCCTTCAATTCTACACTTTCAATAATTCCTCTTACATTTTCTCCTTTTCTAAAAAAATCTGAAGGAATTTGTCTATCCTTTGGAAGTATAATTTCATTTCCGTCATCATCTAACAAAATTATTGCTCTGTGACGAATGTGGTGTACTTCTGCTGTATAAATTTCGCCTTCTAATTCCTTAAAATGCTTGTATATATTTGTATTATCGTGTTCATGAATCTTAGAGATTAAGTTTTGTCTCAATGCTAAGATTGAACGACGACCTAAATCAATTAACTTTACTTCTTCTGCAACGTCTTCACCAACCTCAAAATCTGGCTCAATTTTTTGAGCTTCAGACAATTCTATTTCTTGGTTTGGCTCTTCAACCTCACCATCTGCAACAACGATACGGTTTCTCCAAATCTCTAAATCCCCTTTATCTGGATTTATAATAATATCAAAGTTATCATCATCACCATACTTCTTCTTCAATGCATTACGCAATACATCTTCGAGAATCGCCATTAGCGTAACTCTGTCTATTAATTTATCATCTTTAAATTCTGAAAATGATTCAATTAACGCTACATTTTCCATAATTGATATGAATTAAAATTTTATTTTAACTTTTGCTTCTTTTATATTTTCAAAAGTAAGATTGGCTTCTTTAGTTACCGTTACTTTACCTTTACCTACTGGTTTTGGTTCTCTAGCTTTCCACTTTAAAACCACTCCTTTTTCATTGACCTGTACCAATTTGCCTTCAAGCTTATCGTTATCTAAAGTTTTAATCTCTAGATTTCTGCCAATATGTTTTTTATACTGTCTTGGCAGAACCAAAGGAGTTGCTGCTCCAGAAGACAAAACTTCTAAGGAAAAATCGTGTTCGTCCCTATCAATATTGTGCTCAATTGCTCTGCTTACAAACATACAATCTTCAACCAAAACACCATTATCTCCATCAATTACAATCTTAATTGCATTATCATTAGAGACGCTAAAATCTATTAAAAAAAGATCTTGCCTTTCAGTTAATGCATTTTGTAATAAGTCCTCTACCGTTTTCTTGAACATTTCTTAATATAAAAAGAGAGGACTTTTCGTCCTCTCGTGTATTTATTTCTTTAAATAACGATGCAAATATACAATATTTATATTGATTTTTAAAGCTTAACCAAATTGAATTATTTTCTTAACTTTATAGGACTAATAAAAACATCACAAATGAACAAAATACTCGTCCCTACAGACTTTTCAGAACAAGCTGAAAACGCTTTAAAAGTAGCAGCAATATTGGCAAAATCCCATGGTGCTGAGATTTACTTAATGCATATGATGGAAATACCGATGCAGCAAGTAGATCCGGTCAACGCACATAGCGATGTGCCAGAAGCTTTATTCTTTATGAAGTTGGCACATCAAAAATTTGAAGACTTAATGGAAAGTGATTACCTGGAAGGGATTGCGGTTAATGAAATTGTTAAAGCGGATATTTCGTTCAATGAGATTAAAGAGGCCTGCAAAGAATATGACATAGATTTTATAGCAATGGGATCTCATGGTGCTTCTGGGCTAAAAGAAATGTTTGTTGGCTCTAATGCCGAAAAAGTGGTTCGTAACTCAGATGTTCCTGTACTTGTTATTAAAAATGAGCATACTTCGTTTGATATTTCAAATTTTGTTTTTGCTTCCGACTTTAAAAACGACAATAGAGAAACCTACAAACAGGCTGTGAAATTTGCTGAAGCTTTTGGTGCAAGAATTCATCTACTTATGGTAAATACAGCAAATAACTTTATGACTTCTGCTGAAGCAAAATCTAGAATTAATGATTTTATTTCTGGACAAGCATTTAAAAATTACACCCTAACAGTTCATAACGATACGAGTGTTGAACAAGGAATTCTTAATTTCTCTAAGGAAATCGATGCAGACCTAATTGGCATCAGCACACATGGCAGACAGGGTATTGCACATTTTTTTAACGGCAGTATTAGTGAGGATTTAGTTAACCATGCAACTCGCCCAGTGATTACATTCAAAATTTAATACATCAGTTGTATTTCATTGTTTTCTTTACGTTACTTTGTTAAAGTAATATAGCTTTTCTATGGATCTAATCAACAACCTCAAAATTCTTATTACTAAAACGCCACTCATTAAAATTGTTCATTCAATTCAATTGAACAAAATGAAAAAAACTGTTAGTAAAGAGGATTCATCAGCGTTAAAATTTAAACCTGTCATTGGTATATCTCCCTACAAAACAGGAACCACTTATATTGAAAGCTGCTACGATAACGACATTGCAAGTAATGATGCTATGCAACATTTTACGTTAAAGCATGGTCAAGAAGATTTTGAAGCTTTTTTTGTACAACGCTTTAACTTTTTGAATCTTAAACTAGATTGCACAGGATTTTGGTGCGGTTATATTAAAGAGTTAGCTAAACACCCAATTGCAAAAGATTTGGATTATGTTTTTGTGGTTAGAAACCCATCTGATTGGATTAAAAGTACAATTAATTATTACAGTTTTGAAAACAAAAACCACTACTTTAATTTTATAAACGAATATTTTTGGAAAGGACGACTTGGTATTGATATTATTAATTTTCACACTTTTGATAAAGCTAGGCAGTCTGAAGTGATTGAAAAGCTCAATACTTTTTATTTTGATGTTCTGAAAAACTCAAGGTTATTGAAAAATGTCCATTATGTGAGACTTTCAAATATCGACAGTGTTTTTCCTATTATAGATGATTTAATAGACGAAAAAGCCAACCTCAACAAAGCATTTAAAAGAAAAACAGCAACTCAATATAAAAAGTTCGCCTATACTAACGAACAAGTCGATGCAAAGTATGAAGCTCTACTGGAACAGCTAGGAATTACGCAACAATTAATAAGCTAAAAACAAAAAATCCCGATTCAATATTGAATCGGGATTTTTATTTCGTTGGCCCACTAGGGATCGAACCTAGACTCTTTGGTACCAAAAACCAATGTGTTGCCAGTTACACCATAGGCCAATCTCTCAAAATGAGGGTGCAAATTTAAAACAAAGTTTCGTTTAGACAAAAAAAAATTATAAAATAATTGAAAATACTTAACGTTAGCTTAAAAACTTAGACCATTACGTAATTATTAGTAAATTCGCCAGCATTATAACCAAGGTTTTCATGACAGATTTTAGCTTTAAAAAATGGAATAATATTTTAGGATGGTTAGTATTTGCCATTGCTCTAGCAACTTATTCCGCTACAATAGAACCAACTGTAAGCTTTTGGGATGCAGGTGAATACATTTTAACATCATCTAAATTGCAAGTTGGGCATCCACCAGGAGCTCCTCTTTTTCAAATGTTGGGAGCATTCTTTTCAACCTTTACATTTGGAAACAGCGAATATATAGGTATGATGATGAATATGATGAGCGCAGTAGCCAGTGCCTTCACTATTCTATTCATGTTTTGGACGATCACTTTGTTACTTGTAAGATTGGTGAAATATAGAGCCGAAGCTACAGCAGGAAAAGCCTATGCCATTTTGGGAAGTGCTTTGGTTGGTAGTTTAGCATTTACCTTTACAGATTCTTTTTGGTTTAATGCGGTTGAAACTGAAGTGTATGCTATGGCAACCCTTATAATGGCTGTAATGTTTTATTTGGCTCTACGCTGGGAGCAAGATATGCACAATCCAAGAGGCAACCGTTGGTTAATCCTTATTGCATTTATTATTGGTTTATCATTTGGAGTTCACTTTATGGGATTACTTACTATTCCTGCAATTGGGCTTATTTATTACTTCAAAAATTATAAAACTATTACGGTTAAGAGCTTTATTTTAGCGAATGTTATTTCTGCTGCAATTCTGCTTTTTATATTCAAATTATTATTGCCTTCAACTTTAAGCTTGTTTGGTTATTTAGAAGTGTTTTTTGTTAATTCAATTGGGTTACCATTTAATTCTGGTACCATAATCGCTGGGTTACTGGTTATTGCCCTATTTTATTTTGGTTTAAATTACACCAGAAAAAAAGGTATGATACACATCAATACCTTAGTATTATGCCTCATGTTTATCTTTATAGGGTTTTCATCTTGGATGATGTTACCGATTAGAGCAAATGCACAGGTTATTATTAATGAAAACGACCCTTCAGATGCCAGAGAACTTTTGGCATATTATAATCTAGAACAATATCCTGAAACACACTTGTTTTATGGACCACAATTCACAGAAATTTATTCTGGTCAAGATAGGGATGAGCCATTTATAGATGATAAGAAGAATTACGAAAGAGATGAAGAATTAGGGAAATACGTTATTATAAACGATTGGGAAAAGAGCAAACAAAATTACAATCATGAACATGCTTCTATCTTACCTCGAATGTGGAGTAGCGAACATGCTGAAAACTATATGATGTTTACTGGTCTTATAGATTTTAAGTTAAATCCTAATTTAAAAAATAGAGCTTACCAAGAAGCTATTAATGCAGGTATTCCTGAAGAACAAGCCAATCAATATGCATCACAAGAAGCGCAACGTTTTAGCAAAATCATTAACGATTTTAGAATGCGTATTGCCCAAGGTGAAATAGACTATGAAGGTTATGACCAATTTCTAAGATCCTATGGCCAGCAATATTTAAAAGTAGAAAAGCCTTCTTTTACGGATAACTTGGTCTACATGTTTCAATACCAGTTTGGCTATATGTATTGGCGTTATTTTATGTGGAATTTTACAGGAAGACAAAACGACATACAGGGAAAATACGACGATTTTAATGGCAACTGGATTTCTGGTATAGATTTTATAGATGAGATCCATATTGGTATGTCTCAAGATAATTTACCAACAGATGTAAAGGAAAATAAAGCCCGAAACACCTATTACTTTTTGCCTTTATTGCTAGGTTTAGTTGGCTTCTTTTTCTTGTTATACACAGATATGAAACGTTTTTGGGTATTATTGGTTTTCTTTCTTTTAACAGGAATTGCAATACAGTTTTACACTAACGTTAGACCTTTTGAACCACGTGAACGCGACTATTCCGTAGTAGGTTCATTTTATGTATTTGCTATTTGGATTGGCTTTGGTGTTTATGCCATATACGATTTATTAAAATCTAATATTAAGTCAAAACTTTTGGCTCCAGTTATCACATTGGCTTGCATAATTATTGTACCAGGAATTTTAGCTGCTAACAATTGGGATGACCATGATCGTTCTGGCAAATATACTGCTAATGCCATGGCTCGTAAATATCTTGAATCTTGTGCACCAAATGCTATTTTATTTACAATTGGAGATAACGACTCCTTCCCTTTATGGTACTTACAAGAAATTGAAGGTGTACGCACTGATGTTAGAGTTGTAAATACGAGTTTGTTTCAAACGGATTGGTATATTGATCAAATGAAGCGTCAAGCTTATGAAAGTGATCCAATTCCTTCTCAATTAAATCATAATCAATACAGAGCTGGCACAAGAGATGTTATTATTTATAAAGAAATAAATGAACAAATCGCCAATGATACTTTAGATATTAAATCGTTTATGGATTTTATTTCTAGTGAAAAACCGGAAACAAAGCTACGTTTTGTTCTAGAAAAGCAAGGCGAAGATCCACGTAATTATCCGCGCGGATTACTGAATACTAATTATTTTCCAACACGAAACATAAGTATTCCTGTTGACAAATCTAAAGTGCTTGAGAATGGATTAGTAAATCCTAAAGATGCCGATAAAATTGAAGATAATCTGTACACCAGAATAGGCGGAAGCTACATTTACAAAAATCGTTTATTAATGCTAGATATTGTAGCCAATAATAATTGGGAGCGTCCAATTTACTTTACAGGTGGAGCTTTTGGTGATGAAGACTACATTTGGTTAAAAGATTATCTGCAACTAGATGGCATGTGTTATAAACTTACACCAATTAAAACTGCTGTTGACAGAGCAAACCCTTATGACATGGGACGTGTTGATGCAGATTTAATGTACAAAAAAGTGATGTCCTGGGATTGGGGAGGAAGTGGTGAAGAGATTTACCACGATACTGAAACCCGTAGAAACGGTATTACTTACAGAGGCAATTTAGCTCGTTTAATTGAGCAATTAATCAATGAAGACAAATTAGATAAAGCAGAAGAAGTAGCAGATTTAGCAATGGAGAAAATGCCTGTTGATAAATTTGGCTATTATACACTTTTAGAGCCTTACGTAAGTGCTTACTATGAAATTGGAAAAACCGAAAAAGGCAGAGCTCTATATAAAGATGTTACTAAAAAATATCAGGAAAATTTAATGTATTTAAGCAGTCTTTCACTGAAAAACCAAGAACGATTGATTGAAGATATTTATACTGATATTCAACGTTACAGAGCATTAGTAGATGTACTAGTTATCTATAATGATGAAGATTTTGCGCTTGAAGAAACCAAAAAATTCAACAGTTATTTAAGTTTATTTGATCGCCTTTTAGGACAAAGTTCTGAGGATGAACCCGAACTTCCTGAAGATTTAGATTTAGAAAATTTACAGGAAGACAGTTCTAGTTTAATTTCACCAGAAGAGGAACTCGAAGAATTAGAAGAATAATATATGCAGATAATTCCAGCCAAAACACCTGAATTTGTGAAGACAATTTTTTCAAATTTTGTCTGGAATATCAATACCAAAAACAAAGAACTCTACCTTACTTTTGATGACGGACCAACTCCAGAAATAACGGAATGGGTCCTTCAAACTTTAAAAAATTATAATGCAAAAGCTACCTTTTTTTGTATTGGTAGTAATATTGAAAAACACCCTGAATTATTTCAAAATATAATATCAGAAAGTCATTCTATTGGCAATCATACTTATAATCATCTTAAGGGCTGGAAGCATACAACCAAGAACTATATTGAAGATACTGAGAAGACACAACGTCTTTTAAATTCAACATTTCAAAAATTAAATTCTAAAAAGGAGAACGCTCCAATTGATAATTGGGATTTGAAACTTTTTCGTCCTCCTTACGGCAAGCTTAAAACAAAACAAAGCAAACAACTTCAAGAATTAGGCTATAAAATAATTATGTGGGACGTGTTGTCTTACGATTGGGACGCAAGTGTTAGCGAAGAAACTTGCTTTAATGGTATTACCTCATCAGCTAAAGAAGGAAGTATTATTGTATTTCATGATAGTGTAAAAGCTTCAAGAAATTTGAAGTATGTGTTACCAAGAGTTTTGGAGTATTATAGTGAAAGAAATTATGTTTTTAAATGTTTAGATACTCTTCCTTTTGAAAAACATGCTTAAATTGGTCTAATAGGTTCCATTTTTAAACATATTCTTGAATAATCCCAATCAAAGTATTAGCATCTTGTTCTCCGCTATGACGCCATTTCATTTCTCCATTTTTGTAAATAATAAGCGTAGGCAAACCTTTAACACGCAAAGCTTCAGCTAAATCCTTGTTTTTATCTACATCAATTTTAATGACTTTGGCCTTGTCACCAAGAGCTGCCGCCACATCCCTAAGGACCGGATGCATTGCTATGGATTGATCGTTCCATTCTGTGTAGAAGTCTAATAGCACCGGAATATCGACATCTATTAATTCCCCAAATTTTGACATACTTTAAAGTTTTTAGTCAAATGTTGATATACAAACGTACATAATTTTTTAAATATACTTTATATAAACCACGCTATCGTGTTCACACTTATATATCTGTCTCTTATACACATCTCCGAGCCCACGAGACCGAGGCTGATCT
>CAJXVG010000081.1 GCA_913061495.1 uncultured Winogradskyella sp. | reverse complement strand
CGAGATCAGCCTCGGTCTCGTGGGCTCGGAGATGTGTATAAGAGACAGGTTCATAAAACACATCGATGTTTTGGTCAAAATCAATGCAAATAGCTGAATCTCTAGTAATATCATTTATTTTTCGTCCATGTGTTCTAAAGACATGCTGCATCATTTCTCTATCAAACGAATGAAACGGTAAATACACAGGTTTTCCTTTTTGTAAAGGCGAAATTATAATACCATGCGGATTGGCATCTCCGTGATTGAGGTATTGAACATTATTCTTTTCCTGTGCAATCTCTGGGCTCCAGCCTACTCCATCAATAGAAAACGATTTTAGCTTTGTTTCAGTAAATCCTAAAGTTATAAGGCATTTATTGTAACGCTCAACCAATTTTCCGCTCACGGGAATGAGTTCACTTCTGTATAAATTTGCTTGTTTTAGTTTTTGCATTACACCAAATTATTTATTTGAGCATATTGCAACAGCATTATGGTTTTTGCGTCAATGATCTCTTCATTTTTTATCATTTCAATAGTTTGAGAAAAAGGTAATTCTAAAACTTCGATGTCTTCATTTTCACTTTCTAAACCTCCTCCTTCATTTATTTTATTATCATCGGAATATTCTGCTATAAACAAATACATTTTTTCAGTCATTGCACCAGGAGAAGTATAAGCCGTAAGTACTTGTTTAGCAGTCTTTATTTTATAACCCACTTTTTCTTCGGTTTCTCTAATTATCGTTTCTAAAGGATTGTCGTTATTATCAATGGCACCAGCACATACTTCAATTGACATGCTTTCTTTTGGTGTGGTTTCGTAAATTGGCATGCGGAATTGCTTGGTCAATATTACCGTTTTCTTATGTGAATTGTACAATAAAATTGCCGCACCATTTCCACGGTTGTAACTTTCTCTAGACAGATGTTTCCACGCTCCATTTTCAAATTTAAAGTCGTAATCAATGCGTTTGAGTGTAGCCCATTCTTCTGAAAGGATTGTTTTATTTATATTTTTTATTCTATTTTTTAAATTGTTCACGTGCTTCGCTTTCAATATTTAGTTGGTTAATTCTTTCATCCACTTTTCGTTTAAAATCTGTGTCTGCAATAGTTGCCACGTTATCTAAGTACCTTATCACTTCTTGCCTTCTTATGTCTGAAAAATTTAAACCCTTCATATTGGCTTTCATTAATTCCTGTAGCATATTCAATTTGGTCTCATAATCTTTTTTGAAATACTTCTCAGGATTATCAAACCAATCCTTTTCCAAATCAAAATCCGTTAATCTTAATGAAATTGCAGATTGAATATTACGCACATCTCTTGAAGAGAAAAACGGAAATATCTTTTGAATTTCTTTATATAACGAAGCATAAAACATGTGGTCATCCGTTTTGTGTGTTTTTTCAACTTTATTAAAAGTTTCGTGCACATGTTCTTCGGAAGGTTTTTCAACCAAATTCAGAATATCTCCCATGCTTTTTGCCAAGCCTTGGTCGTCTAAATAATTATAGTTTTTTGGATTGTCCATATTTACAAAATCTGGCATAGTGTTTTGAAGCTTTCTCCACCAAATGTAATCTTGATCCAAGAAATCATGCTCAGTACGTGCTCCATCAATTTTAAATCGACCTTGAACACGTGAAATCACAGCTTTATCCAACATTTCTGGCAAATTTGTAAATAAACCAACTGAACTGTTTCCGTAATTTACCGCATAAGCACCTTCTGTGTATCTTAAAAACACACCTATAACTTCTTTTACACCAGCAGAAACACCTTGTGTTGTTCGTTCTTGTAAATTATTTTCGGCATCATCTATTGGTGCAAAAATCAATTTTGAAGGATCTTGCAAAGGCTTCATCCACTCCACCATTTTTTCGGCAGAACCACCTTGAAAGGTTGAAATCAAGGTATCTGGCATTGGGTGGAATAAAAAAGGAATGTCGAGATTGTCACAATGTTCTTTTAATCGTGTAGCAATGGCAGCAATTAGCATACTTTTTCCTGTTCCTGGAATTCCGTAACCCATAAAAACTGGCATAAATCCTCCCAATTCTTGAAATGGGTTCTTTTTGGCTTCAAAATCATAACTCAACATACGTTCTGTCAATCGTCTTGCAAAATGCTTGGCATCTCTGTTTCCGACAATTTGCTCGAATTGAATTTTATTGAATTCCACACTTTTTGCCGTGCCTTGAAATACATTTTCCCAACCTGAAACTGCAAAGTCTGAATTTTCAAGTTTATAGGTTCTATCTACTATGGTTTCGGTATATTCTAGCGTGCTTTTTCTGAGTTGAATTTCTGCAATCAAAGCTTCAAAATAAACGACCGTAAAATCAATGACATCTTTATCTGATTTTATGATTTCCGGATGCCCTAAATACTTATCGTAATAAAATAACTGACAGGAAATTCCTTTAAGCGGAGTCATGAAAGACACTTCAGGAATACCAGCAAATTTTTGTTTCATTACGGATAAATCGTCTGAAGCATGCGGTTTTAAATCGTGTAAAATCTTATAAGCTGTTGCATATAGCATAAATGCAGTTGCTGTGTGCATTTTGCTTTCGTACTCACGTTTTCCAGAACTATCTAAAGCCGATTTGTTCTCTGACAAACTCGATAAACCTGAAGCATCATAGTAACTATCTTTAATCCAAATGCCCAACGTAATACCCTCTTGGACTGCATATAGCGTATGATTAAGGTGAATTGGAATGGCAACCGATTCTGGCAATAAGCGCTTTTTTAAGGCTAAAATAGTTTTTGAAACCGAAGTTACCGAAACATTGCTACCATTATTTGCTCTTGACAAATACAGAAGAATAGACTCGTCTTTGCCATCGTTGTCACGGTTTTTGGCACGTTGGCTTTGTTCCCATTGAATGGATTTTAAATACGACGTCGCTTCATCACGAAGCATGTTGAGTTCGTTTTGTTTTATAGGGAAAGTTGAGTTGTGTTCCATTGTTGTTAGTCATCAGTCTCAGTCTCAGTTTGCAGTACTTAATACTGCGACTACGACTGAAAATTCTTTTATTCTATTTTTAAATCAGAAATTTCTATTGGTGGTTTTGCCAACTTATTCATTATTTCTGGTGTTTTGTTATACAGTAATTGTATTATTCTGTGTGGAGCAAACACATATTTTCTTCTAAAAATAGCATCCCATTTCTGAAACGTTTGTTTACTAAAAAAGCTACCTTCTTTAAACTCACTTTTAGAAGCGACTTCATCAATTTTAAATGAAATTGCGAAAGATTCTAAAGGAATTGTTTTTTTTGAAATTCCGTCTAAAATTGCGTGGGTAACTTTGTTTTCATCTTTGGCGAATACGTTGTGAATTGGCCCTAAATCTACTCGTTTTATCAACTTGGGAAATAAATCTGGCAATCTCTTATCTATGGCATAAGCCATAGTATCTAAGTTCATCTCTCTGTCAGCAACTGTCTTTAGGACGTGGTAAATTTCGTCTCTATCGTTAAGCGGATTACCATCATAATTAAAATACATATAGCAAACAAATGGTCTATTATGAGACACCTCATAGAAACTCCAACTAACTAAATAGTCTCCAACAGACCCTTCTGGAGCGTCAATAATTTTACCTTGTACGAAACGATTGAAAATGTATTCTTTTTTAGCTGACGAATAATATACAATTGATGAAGCCTGAAAGAGCTTTCGTTTAGAAATTGGCTCTTTTTTTCGCATTAAAGTGTCTAAAAACTCTTCTTTTATAACTTCAATATCGGTAAGTTTTCCGAGAAATTCTTCCCGCAGTCCTAAATCGTTGAACAAATACCTAAACTCCAAATAATTTGGAAAACCAGAATCGGTTAAATCTACTTTCATGTTTTCCTCATCATCATACATGTATTTTACACGCATCGCTTCAATAGAATACAACAATAAATCACTGTACTGTTTGAATAGTAAGATTTCCTGCTCGTTCAATATTTTGTTGCGTTGCACAGCAACAATAAGTTCCTTAAGCGTAAAGTCTATCATTTTGTGATAGAATACGTATTGCTCTTTAGAATCTAGTATTGCGGAATCTAATGGAGTTACAATCATGTTTTTTAGCCGTTAACGCTTAGCTTTAGGAGTATCTGTTTACGACAATAAATCATCGTCATTAGCTTCAGGTTTAGGTTCACCTGCTGGTTTTTCTGCTCCATCACCAGAAGGTGCTGTTGCATCAGCATTGTAATAATCTTCAAAAATTTCTTTCATATCAATACCATAGCGGTCGGCAAAATTCTTTTGAATGTCAACATCCTTCGCCCTAATTTCCTGTAAAGCTTCAGCATAACTGCTGTAAACACCTTGCATTACTTTTTCGTGTACAGGAATATTGTCCATCATTTCCTGACGTGCTTTAGCACTTGCAGTGTGCATTGCAGCTAAAGTTTCCCCAATGTGCTCATCTGTTTTAACTCCTAAATGCTCTAAAATTGCTGCAAATTCTTGATCTGTTCTTGCTTTTAATGCCACAACGTAACCGTCGTAATATTTGAGTCGCTCATCAGTATCTGACTTCAATTTAGCACGATGCGTTTGCAAATTACTACGTAACGACGTCAGTACTTTAATAGTTAAATTATGCTTGTGCACAAAGCTATCCTTTGAAGCTGCTAATGTAGTGTAAGCGTTTTTAAGCCCTTCTAATTCTTCAACCTTTTGCTCTAATTGTGTTACTTTTTCTAAAGCTTCGGAATACTCGGCAGATTGTTTGTCGGCAACTTCTTCCAATGCTTGGCGAGATTGTTTTAGCAAAGCATATTGCTCTTCTAATTTATCTTCGACTTCTTTTTTCTTTTGAAGTGCTTTGGTGTGGTTGTTACTCGCTTCAACTATTGCAGTTTTTAGACTTTCTTCAACTTCCTTAATTTCAAGTTCTCTATCCTTAAGACGTTTTATCGCAGCTTGACTTTTAAAGGATAATTCATTCAAAAGCGTTTGTACATCTGCATTTTCGATACGTTGCTGAAACATTGCTTTAGCCTTATTGTCTGAGGCATCACGTTCTTTTTGGGCTTTTTTTAGTTCCTCTTCTGCCTCACGTATTTTTCCTTTGCGTCCCCAAAGATTATTCCACCAAGTATCTGGCTTATTTTGGGCATCTTCGAGTTCTACTTTTGCACGTTCTAGACGTTTTACGGCATCATCGATTACTTTTTGTTCTGCTGCGTTTAATGCTGAAAAGCCTTCGAACATAATACCAACTTCATCTTGATAGTCCGTAAGATCTTTAATCGCGTCTAATAAGGTTGAGCGATCCTTTTCTGCCATATCTACCACATTATCAAGGGTGGCATTCAATATTTTCTGACGACTTTCAGGATCATCTTCTTGGGCAAGCTTTGACTTCATTTGGTCAATGGCTTTTCCCCAATTAACATCTACCTTTTCAGTTTTTTCGTTGGAATTAGTTTCTAATAAATCAAAATCATCAGACATATGGTGTAGTGTATTAAGTTGAACAATTAATAGATAAGCAATTTCGGTAATTTTAAATGAGTATAAAAATTTTACTACCTAAAATATAGGTAGCAAATGTTATTAAAATGTTACAGTGCTTTTAATATGCTCGGTTATTTAATATCTTTATTACTTAGTAATTATAATAAACCATCAACTTATGAAATTCTTGAAATCAACCTTAATACTTTGTGCGCTTACCCTCGTTTTTAGTTGTAAAAATGAAAAAAACAACACTGATATTTCTGAAGAGAATGACGTCGTTAATTCTGAAACTACAGCCATGACGACTGAAAATTCTAATATTGAAGTCATTCCTATTGAACACGCTACTTTAATCCTAAAAACAAAAAGTGAAACTATTTATGTGGATCCTACAGGTGGAGCAGAAGCTTTTGAAGGCAATGCATCTCCTACATTAGTTTTAGTCACTGATATCCACGGAGATCATTTAAGTATTGAAACATTGCAAGCATTAGACTTAAAGAATGCTACCATAATTGGTCCTGCAGCAGTAACAGAAAAGTTGCCGAAAGATATTGCCAAAACAGTTGTAACGATAAACAATGACGATTCTTATAACTTTAATTCCGTTGATATAACTGCCATACCAATGTATAATTTGAGAAAAGAAGAATTAGATAAGCACCCAAAAGGACGAGGAAATGGCTATGTTTTAACCATTAATGATGAACGCATCTACATTTCGGGTGATACTGAGGACATTCCAGAAATGCGAAATCTCGAAAATATCGATAAAGCTTTTGTTTGTATGAATTTGCCATATACAATGCCAGTTGACAGTGCTGCCGATGCAGTTTTAGAATTTAAGCCCAATACAGTATATCCTTATCATTACAGAGGTGCGGATGGTCTAAGTGACGTTGACAAGTTCAAAGAAATTGTTAATAATGGAGACGAATCGATTGAAGTTATGCTCTTGGATTGGTATTAATTCTTAGCTATAAATGTTAAAATTTTAAATTGTTAATAAGTAATAAACAGGTGTAAATCACCTGAAAAACAACGTGTTTAGTCGGATATTTACAACATTTCATCGATATTATTTTAATAAATATTTCATAATAAGAGTATTACATTTTGCTTTTTTTTCTATATTAGCGGCAAGAAACCCAATTCAGCTATAAATCATGTATAATAATCTGCTTTCGAAACCCTTAGTGGTATCCATAACTCAACTTACTATGATTCTTATCGTAGTAGCTTCTATTTTTTTGGTTTTTATTTTGATTGCTGTATTTAAGATGTACAAGCTAAAGTCAGAGAACAAAAAGTTAATGGAAACTAACGCTTTTAAAGATATAGATGAATCTTACAAAGATTTTACTGGTGGACATCTGTATGGAGACAATTAAGTCCATAAACTCATTATAATAAAGAAAGCCAGCAAAAAGCTGGCTTTCTTTATTATATAACTACTTTATTCTACCTCACCAGTTTTTTATATTTAATTCGTTTAGGCATTAAATCACCACCTAAACGTTTTTTCTTGTTCTCTTCATATTCACTAAAGCTTCCCTCAAAGAAATAAACTTGTGAGTTTCCTTCAAAAGCTAAAATGTGTGTACAGATACGATCTAAAAACCATCTATCGTGACTAATAACCACAGCACAACCAGCAAAATTCTCCAAACCTTCTTCCAAAGCTCTAAGTGTATTAACATCTAAATCATTGGTAGGCTCATCTAAAAGCAATACGTTTCCTTCTTCTTTTAGAGTCATGGCCAAATGTAAACGGTTACGTTCACCTCCAGAAAGTAGTTTTACCTTTTTATTTTGCTCACTTCCAGAAAAATTAAAACGACTTAAATATGCTCTGGAATTGACCTGACGACCTCCCATCATAATCAACTCTTGCTCATCACTAAAATTTTGCCAAATGGATTTTTCTGAATCTATATTAGAATGCTTCTGATCTACATAAGCAATTTGTGCAGTTTCACCAACTTTAAATTCCCCCTTATCTGGAGTTTCCTCTCCCATTATCATTCTGAAAATAGTTGTTTTACCAGCACCATTCGGTCCAATCACACCAACAATACCTGCTTGAGGTAAATTGAAGTTTAAATCCTCATAAAGCAATTTGTCTCCATAAGCTTTACTTACTCCCTTTGCTTCAATAACATTAGTGCCCAATCTTGCACCATTTGGAATGTAAATTTCAAGCTTTTCGTCAAGTTGTTTTTGATCTTGACTCATTAACTTGTCATAATTTTTCAAACGTGCCTTCTGCTTTGTCTGGCGACCTTTAGCACCTTGTTTCACCCATTCGAGCTCTCGTTCTAAAGTTTTCTGACGTTTAGATGCTGTTTTGCTTTCTTGTGCCATTCGCTTAGACTTTTGATCTAACCAAGAGGAGTAGTTTCCTTTCCATGGGATACCTTCACCTCTATCGAGTTCTAAAATCCAACCTGCAACATTATCCAAGAAATATCTATCGTGAGTAACAGCAATTACAGTTCCTTTATATTGTGCCAAATGATGTTCTAGCCAGTGGACGGATTCTGCATCTAAATGGTTTGTTGGCTCATCTAAGAGCAATACATCTGGCTCTTTTAACAATAATCTACATAATGCTACACGACGTCTTTCACCACCAGACAACACTCCAATTTTCTTATCACCATCTGGAGTACGAAGTGCATCCATGGCGATCTCTAGTTTTGTATCTAGCTCCCATGCGTTGGCAGCATCAATTTGATCTTGAAGAACAGCTTGTCTATTCATAAGCTTCTCCATTTTATCAGCATCGCTATAAACCTCTTCTAAACCAAATTGGTCGTTAATACTGTTGTATTCATCTAAAATTGCAACAGTTTCGGCGGCACCTTCACGTACAACTTCCATTACTGTTTTATCATCATCTAATTTGGGTTCTTGTTCTAAGTACCCAACAGAATAATCAGAAGAAAAAACGACGTCTCCTTGGTAGTTTTTATCTTCACCTGCAATTATTTTTAATAATGTGGACTTACCCGAACCGTTAAGACCAAGTATCCCAATTTTAGCTCCGTAGAAAAAGCTTAAGTAAATATTTTTAAGAACAGGAGTGTTTGCAGATTGAAACGTCTTTGTTACTCCAGACATTGAAAATATTATTTTTTTATCGTCACTCATATTAAATCGTTCTTTTATTTGTTGGTTAAACTCTCCCTTTTAAAGCATTAAATACCCAAGCAATGGCAAAAAAACCTACGCCTACTGAAGCAAAACCGTAACCTGCAACCTCTTGGTATTTGAATGCACCAAGTGCTATTAAACCTAATCCTACTATAATCATAATTGTGGTAGCCCAAGCTAACACGGTGTTTTTATTCATCGCCATATTTCTATTCTTAAAATTTAGATACGTTAGTTAAAGAGCAAATATCGTGAATTTAACGAAAAAAGCATCCCATTTTAGGATGCTTTTAGCTATTAGAACAAGCTGAGTTTACTGCATTGGCACTTCAATGATAATAACTTTTGAATTTTTTTCTGCTTTCATTGTAACATTTTCAAAATCTGAAATACCAAAAGCATCTCTTTTTGAAAGCACATTTCCTTCAACTTTAACTTCTCCATCTTCAACAAAAATGTAAAGTCCGTTGTTTTTATCTTTAAGTTTTAATTCTATTGAGTTACCTAGCTCTAAAGTAGTTCTATAAATGTAAGCTTGTTGGTTAATGGGTAAGGCATTTTCTTCCAATTTATTTTTTGGCGCAACCACAGTTTGAAGCGTATTTATTCTTTCTTCTTTAGAAAATTTACGCTGGTCATAATTGGGTTCAATATTCATTTTTTCGGGAATTATCCATAGTTGAAGAAAATTGACTTCATCAGTTTTACTATCATTAAATTCGGAATGTGTTAAGCCTGTTCCTGCACTCATTACTTGGACTTCTCCTACCTCAATAGCACGTTTGTTACCCATATTGTCTTTGTGTGATAACGCACCATTTAAGGGAATAGAAATGATTTCCATATTTTGATGAGGATGCGTCCCAAAGCCCATTTTAGGCTGTACAATATCATCATTCAGTACGCGTAGCATTCCAAAATTCATCCGTTTTGGGTCATGATAACTTGCAAAACTAAATGTATGGTAGGATTTTAACCAGCCATGGTCTGCGTAGCCTCTTGTGTCTGCTTTATGGATTATTGTTTTCATTTGTAATTTATTTAAATATTTCTTTGAAAGAAAATGAATACATTTCGTCTTAAATTTTATCATCAATTCACCGGAAGAAAGCCCATCTTACCCATTTGATAGTCTCTCATGGCTTCCATGATTTCTGTTTGTGTATTCATTACATAAGGACCATAGGTAGCTACTTTTTCATTCAAAGGTTTGCCTGAAAGAAACAACAATAAACCATCAGCTTCGGCTTTAATTGAAAATCCTTCACCATGTTTATTGAATTCAATTAATTGATTTTTATTTAGTTCTAAAACTTCAGTATTATTAATGGTAACTTTTCCTTTTAAAAGATAAACCATTCCCTGATGTTGTTGTGAAAATGGAATAGTCTCTTCTCCTCCAGCTTTGGCTTCTATCATAAAAGCATTAACTGATGTCTGGGTTTTTATTTTTCCAAAAACACCATTTAATTCACCTGCTACTATTCTTGTTTCAACTTTTGAATCATCTGATTTTACTATTCTAAAATCTTCATATTTTTCATGTTGGTAATTTGCAGGCATCATCTTTTTCTCAGCGGGAAGATTTAACCATAGCTGAATACCTTCAATTGTTCCTCCTTTTTTAATAAAATCTTTTGTTGGCCCTTCTGAATGAATAATTCCACGGCCAGCAGTAGTCCATTGTACATCGCCAGATTTTACAACACTTTCGTTTCCTAGTGAATCACGATGTAATTGCTCACCTTCAACCAAAAAAGTTATTGGTTCAAAGCCTCTGTGTGGATGTGGTCCTAAATCAAAAGGGTTGTTGTCTTCAGAAATTTTGTAAGGTCCATAATGGTGCAATAAAATAAAGGGATCTATCATATCAACCTGTTGTGTTGGCAATGGTTGACGTAATCTAATTGGTCCCATATTTACAAATTCACTTTTGCCAATGCTTTTAATTGTATTTGGTTTCATTTTTACATTATTATTAATATACTTTCCATGGAAAGTATTGGGTTAAAAAAATGTTTATCGCATTTTATCTAATAAATTGCTGAGCTGCTCAGCCTCCGATTCACTTAAATTTTCTAGTAAATCCTTATTAACATTTTTGGGGATGGCATTTAGTAATTCAATACCTTGATTGGTAATTTTAATTTTTACTACACGTCTATCTTGTTCTGATGGTAACCGTTCAATATAATTTTTGGCGCAAAGTTTATCCATTAATCTAGTAGCATTTGGTGAACGTTCTAACATTCTACTCTTAATAGTCTGTACACTTAGGGCGTTATCTGCACCTCTCAAAATCCGTAATATATTGTACTGTTGAGGCGAAATGCCATAATTTTTAAAAAACTCATTTTGACAACTATTAATCCAATTTGCTGTATAAATTATATTAAGCAATGCCTTGACACGGTTATTATCGAATTTTGAATTTATGTCTTTTGCTAAGTCTCCCATGCTTAAAGTTTTATTTATTCTAACAAACATTAAGATTTCACATCTGAATACTCAGGTGTCTCATTGAAAACTTTTTCAACGTATGGACAGCTAGGAATAGCTTTTATATTATTGTCTCGCATAAAACTCACAGCGGCTGTAATTAATTTTAGACCTAAATCTTTTCCTCTGTGATCTTCATCTATAAAAGTACTGTTGATATCAATGATATTATCACCTACAAAAGCGTATGTCATTTCACCTATTTCAACTCCGTTATCTTCAATATAAAATCTATGCGTAAGTTTTAGTTGTTCATGTTTTACCTCCATAATTATAAACTTTCTTGAAATTGTTTTATTTCTTCTTTTAATTGATTGTTCAATTCTTCATTGGTTATATTTCCATTTGAAAAATTGTCATTGAACGATGGTAGTGAAAATTTACCAACGATTTTAGCATCGTGCCTTGGAAAACGATCTACAGCCATTTGCAAAACGGACTGCCCTCCTCTAGCTCCTGGTGAAGTTGCCATAAGCAGCATTGGTTTTCCTAACCAGTTTTTTTGTTCAGCTCTTGATAACCAATCGAACAAATTTTTAAATACCGCTGAATATGCTCCATTGTTTTCTGCTAAGGATAACACAATTCCATCACTCTTTTTTAAATGATCTAAAAACTTAACGGCATTCTCTGGCACTCCACTTTCTGCCTCTAAATCCTTACTGTAAATTGGTAACTCAAAATCATTTAAATCTAAAATAGTCACTTTCACTCCATCAACTAATCCCGAAGCGTAAGTTGCCAATTGTTTATTTATTGAATCTGAATTGTTACTACCTGCAAAGGCTATTATATGTTTCATATATTAAACTGTTATATCTGTCTCTTATACACATCTGACGCTGCCGACGACTCCTTACGTGTAG
>CAJXVG010000080.1 GCA_913061495.1 uncultured Winogradskyella sp. | reverse complement strand
GATCTACACGTAAGGAGTCGTCGGCAGCGTCAGATGTGTATAAGAGACAGCTCATCTTGTAAACTATTAAATCTTCCTATTTTTACAGCATGATTTCAGTTGTTTTCCTTGGAGCTGGCAATGTTGCCACACATTTATATAAAGCATTTCAAAATGCAGAAAAAGTTGAAGTTGTGCAATGGTACAACCGTACTAAAAGCTCTATTTCATCCTATGGCAATACTGTGGCCATAACTGATGATCTGCAAGATTTAAAATCTGCTGATATTTATATTTTAGCCGTTAGCGATGACAGTATTGCTAAATTATCACGTAAATTACCTTTTGAAAACCGTTTGGTTGCGCACACTTCGGGAAGTGTAAACATCCACGATTTAGACAAAAAAAATCAACGTGCCGTTTTTTACCCTTTGCAGACGTTTTCTAAAGATGCTAATGTAGATTTTTCCCAGGTACCAATTTGTATTCAAGCTTTAGAAAAACCCAACAACAAACTCTTAAAAGATTTAGCTAAAGCCATAAACAGCAAGTCTTATAAAATCAATACAGAACAACGTCAAACATTGCATTTATCTGCTGTGTTTATCAATAATTTTGTGAACCAACTTTACCGAATTGCCCATGAAATTACAGATGCTGAACATATTGAATTCGACATTTTAAAACCATTGATTACAGAGACCGCAAAAAAAGTGCAGAACATATCACCATATATGGCACAGACTGGACCTGCAAAACGTAATGATAAAAAAACCATACAGCGACATCTGAAACAACTGGAAAGTGAAAAACATAAAAAGATTTATAAACTATTGACTTCATCCATACAAGATACTCACGGAACAACCACAAAACCTATCACTAAAAAAGAATCCACCAAATGAGCGAGACTAAAAGTTATAAAGAATATTTAGCAGACATTACCACCTTTATTTTTGATGTGGATGGTGTACTTACAGATGGAAACGTTTCTGTTACAACAGATGGAGAAATGCTACGTACAATGAATATTAAGGATGGTTTTGCACTTAAAACAGCGGTTGATGCTGGGTTTAATATTTGTGTCATTTCAGGAGGCTCTAACGAAGGTGTTCGGAAACGGTTATCGGGTTTAGGCATAAAAGATATTTACTTAGGAGCACAGAATAAAATTGATCAATTAAGCGAGTACCTCAATGCCAAAAATGTAGATACATCTCATGTATTGTATATGGGAGATGATATTCCTGATTATCCTGTAATGGTAATGGTTGCTCTACCTTGTTGCCCACAAGATGCGGTGCCAGAGATTAAGGGCATTTCAAAATATGTGTCTCATAAAAACGGAGGAAAAGGTGCTGTACGCGATGTGATTGAGCAAGTTATGAAAGTACAAGATAAGTGGAATGGCAACTTTGATGCTAAATATGACTAAGTACAAAACGTAGAAATTTAAATGAAATTCCATTAATGCAAGCATTCTTCAAATTAATCCGTTGGAAAAACCTATTAATGATTGCCCTTGTGCAATATTTAATAAAGTACGCTCTGCTTTTATCTTTTACCGAATCGCATGGTGTAATAACAACCCTAAACCATTTTCATTTTGCACTTTTGGTTTTGGCAACCTTGCTGATTGCAGCTGGTGGTTATATTATTAATGATATTTACGATTTACAAACCGATGCCATAAATAAGCCCGAAAAAATAATCATCAACAAAAAAATCTCAGAAAAAGATGGTTTTTCAATTTTTATGGCACTAAATATTATAGGAGTTGGTTTGGGTTTTTACCTTTCTAATTACGTTGGCACATCTGCACTATTTGTTATATTTTTTACCAGTTCCGCACTACTATATATTTATGCTTCGGCATTAAAACAAATGCTTTTAATTGGCAATATTGTGGTTTCGGCTGTCGTTGCTTTAGCTATACTAACTGTAGGTATTTTTGAATTATTTCCTGTTATTAATTATGAAAACAGAGGAGTACAAATGCTCTTCTTAAACATAATTAGAGATTACGCTATTTTTGCGTTTTTGATAAGTTTAATAAGGGAAATTGTTAAAGATATTGAAGATATTGATGGAGATTACAAAGCTGGTATGAAAACCTTACCTGTGGTTATAGGACGCGAGCGAGCTAACAAAACTGCTTTTATCCTATCCATATTAACTCTGTTGTCCGTGATTTATTACGTTATTACATATCTTTTTAAGCAACAACTAGTCCTCGGTTATTTTCTTATTTTCGTAATAGCACCATTGATTTATGTTTGCATCAAATTATTTAATGCTGAACAGAAATCACAGTATCAACACATCAGTTTCATTTTAAAATTAGTGATGCTAACAGGTATGTTGTCTTTGGCATTATATAAATTCGTGATTTAATGTTATGTTGAAAGAAAAGTTAAAAGATTACAATATCATTCTGGCTTCTGCCTCTCCACGTCGCCATGCTTTTTTCAAAACCTTAAATCTTGATTTTGAGATTAGACTACAACCTGTTGAAGAAATCTATCCCAAGCATTTTCAAAAAGAAGAAATCACAGATTATTTGGCAAAATTAAAAGCCGAAGCATTTAAAGATGAATTGAAACCAAACGATATTCTTCTTACAAGCGATACCATAGTATGGCACAACAATAAAGCCGTAGAAAAACCAAAGGATAAAGCAGATGCTTTTAGAATGATTAAAAGTCTCAGTGATGCCACCCATAAAGTGGTGACTTCAATATGCTTTACACAAAAAGCAGAGCAACGCATAGTAAATACCATAACCAAAGTAACTTTTAAAGTACTTACTGACGATGAAATCTGGTATTACGTAAACAACTACAAACCGTTGGATAAAGCTGGTGCTTATGGCATACAAGAGTGGATTGGCGCTATTGGCATAACAAACATTGAGGGTTCTTACAACAATGTTGTAGGCTTACCAACACATTTACTTTATGAAACGTTAAACGCTATGGTTGAAAACAAATAGGATTGTAACTTTATTCTATAGAATTAAAGAGGCTTAATACATTATATTCCGTTAGGGAAATACCTCTCTTCTCCTCTTTCTAAATTGAATTTATTATGAGAGTCCACACCTATTTGCTTTATATTATAATAGTTATAAGTATATTTTCTTGCAAAGAAGCTGTAAAAACAACCTCTAAAATAAGCGATGCAGCTCAACCCAAAAAAGAAGCGCCAACACAAAAAAAAGAGCTTTCAAAAGAATTTCAGGATTATTGGTATGCAGGTGAGGCAGAAATAACCTCTTATAAATTAGAGCAAGCACGTTACGGAGAAATGAGAGATGGAACTGCAGTTTTAGTTTTTGTAACCGAAGATTTTTTACCCAAAGAACAAGTTAAAGCAGACTATTACGATAAAGAAAACAGTTCAGTTTTAAAGCTGAATGCCACTAAAAATTTTAATACAGGTATATACCCCTATTCTATTATGCAGAGCACATTTTATCCTGTTACTAACAATCAGCACGCCATAAAAATTTCTGCATCAGTCCAAGAATGGTGCGGACAGGCTTATTCCCAAATAAATAATCGCAATGACTTTGAAGTGATGTCACATTCTTATTTTCAAGGTGAGGCAGATCAAGCTTTCAGTATTGAAAAAACTTGGACCGAAAATGAGCTTTGGACAAAGCTTCGTATTGACCCAAAAAGTCTTCCTACTGGTAGTTTAAATATTGTTCCTTCTCTTGAATATGCACGTTTAGCTCATATGGATATTAAGAGTTACAATGCCAATGCAGAGTTAAAAAATGGTGCGTACACAGTAACTTATCCTGATTTAAACAGAACTCTGAAAATTAATTTTAACCCTAAATTTCCTCATGAAATTTTAGGATGGGAAGAAACTATGGCTAGCGGTTTTGGAGCTTCAACCAAAATATTGACCACCAAAGCCACCAAATTAGTTTTAATTAAATCTGATTATTGGACAAAAAACGGTAATTCAGATGAAAACCTGAGAGCCAAATTAAAATTACAGTAAGCAATTAATAACCTATATTTGTTAAGCATCTAAACCGCTGTGCATGACTAACTTTTTTGAATTTTACCAAACCGAAATCATTAATACTGCCATCATTTTGGCAATATTATTTGTAATTAGAAAAATAATTGTAATTACCGTAAAAAAGATTGGAAGAAGAAGCGGCACAACCGAAGCACGTGCCATACTCATTGGCAGATACGTAACATTTGTACTTGTGCTAATTGCATTGCTTATAGCATCCTTTATTTGGGGAGTGGAATCACAACAGATCTCATTGGTTTTTTCTTCAGTTTTTGCTGTTATCGGTATTGGTTTATTTGCAATTTGGTCCATACTGAGCAATGTTACTTCTGGTGTTATTATGTTCTTTTCATTTCCATATAAAGTAGGTGATAAAATCAAAATTCATGATAACGATGCTCCAATTGAAGCTATCATTGAAGATATTAGAGGTTTTCAACTTATTTTAAGGGAGGACAATGGTAACCTTACCACATATCCCAATAATTTAATTCTACAAAAAGCAGTAACTTTAATAGAAAAAGATGCTCTAGACGACAGCAGTATTTTATAGATTATGATGAAATTTAAGTCCAAGAAAAAAAAACGTACCGAAAACTATAAAAAGCATATTGGGCAAGTTCCTGGCACACTTGTTTATACTGGTCAAAAATCAGACAGGCAACTTCAAATAGAATCCTTTGACTATAATAAGGAAGATATTGAAGAAAAAATTCTTGTTGATATTGAAGAAGCTGTGCCGTTTAAAGATACAGACTCAGTGACATGGGTAAACATTAATGGATTACAATACATTGATGAAATTGAACGTATTGGTCAGCATTACGATTTGCACCCTCTTGTCCTTGAAGATATTGTAAACACCAACCAAAGACCTAAAATTGACGAATACGAAGATTACCTTTTCGTAGTTTTAAAAATGCTGTATTACGATGATGAAGAAAACATCATCATTGAACAAGTCAGTTTTGTGTTGGGAAAAAATTATGTGCTTACGTTTCAAGAAGCAGAAGGTGATGTTTTTGAAAGTATAAGAGATCGTTTGAGACATGCAAAAGGACGAATCAGAACCTTAAAATCCGACTATTTAATGTATGCACTCATTGATGCTGTTGTAGATAATTACTTTAGCATTATTGAAACCTTGGGCAACAAAATTGAAGATTTAGAAACCGAATTATTTGGTGGACATGCAGAAGAAGATGTAAGTTCAGACATTCAGCAATTAAAACGTGAAATCTTAAAAGTACGACGTGCCATTTTCCCACTTCGTGAAGTAATTAATCGTATTGAAAAAAACGAACATCCTTTAATTTATAAGCGCACAATAACCTATTACAGAGATATTTACGACCACTTAATTCAAGTGTCAGAAAACATAGATATTTACCGTGAAATGATTTGGAGTTTAATGGATATGTACATGACCACCATTAGCAATAAGATGAACGAAGTAATGAAGGTATTGACCATTATCGCTACTATTTTTATCCCATTAACCTTTATCGCAGGAATCTACGGAATGAACTTTGAGTACATTCCAGAGTTGCAATACCGTTATGGTTATTTTGTACTTTGGGGAATTATGATTCTTATGTTTTTAGCTATGTTAATTTATTTTAGAAAGAAAAAATGGTTATGACAAACATTTGAAAGACCGTGTTTAATTCTAAAATTAAATTCAAATTTTTTCAACCGTTAAACAAAACCTAAAACCAAAGTAATAGCATAGCAACTTTCATATATTTGAAAAGCAACTAACTATACATTCCTATGCATAAATTAAGACTCTGTCTTTTGCTTTTTATAAGCAGTTTCCTCTCATTACAAGCACAACAACCTAAGCCTTACAGTTCTTCAGATATTTACGATGCGGTTCAAAAACTAAACGTTTTGGGTTCGGTACTTTATATTGCAGCACATCCAGATGATGAAAATACCAGATTAATTTCGTACATGTCCAATAAAGTTAAAGCACGGACCGCATACTTATCATTAACACGTGGAGATGGAGGACAAAATTTAATTGGCCCAGAAATCCGTGAACTTTTAGGAGTTATAAGAACACAAGAGCTATTAGCCGCAAGACGCACTGATGGAGGTGAACAACGCTTTACCAGAGCCAACGATTTTGGATACTCAAAACATCCTGACGAAACTTTGGAAATCTGGAACAAAGATGAAGTATTATCAGATGTTGTTTGGGCAATCCGTGAGTTTAAACCAGACATTATCATCAACCGCTTTGACCACAGAACACCAGGACGAACACATGGTCACCACACCAGTTCAGCAATGTTGAGCATGGAAGCTTTTGATTTGGCAAACGATGCCTCAAAATATCCAACACAATTAAAATATACCAAAACCTGGCAACCAAAACGTTTATTTTTCAATACGTCCTGGTGGTTTTACGGAAGTCAAGAAAATTTTGAAAAAGCTGACAAAAGCAGTATGCTGAATTTTGACATTGGTGAATTTTATCCATCAAAAGGTTTGTCTAATAATGAAATTGCATCTATTGCTAGCAGTCAACATTTGAGTCAAGGCTTTGGTCGTCTCTCACAACGTGGTAGCCAACAAGAATATATAGAGTTTTTAAAAGGAGAGCCGTTAGATAATAGCAATTCTATTTTTGCCGGAATTGATACTTCATGGAACAGGATTAAAGGTGGGAAAGCTATTGGAGAAATTTTAAATACTATTGAAAAGAATTTCAATTTTAAAAACCCTTCATTTCATTTACAAAAGCTTTTAGAAGCTTATAAATTGCTTCAAAATGTTAACAATGAGCATTGGAAAACCATTAAATCAAAAGAATTAAAAACCATAATTGAAGCTTGTGCTGGTTTATATCTTGAGGTTTCCGCCTCCACTCCAACCGCATCTCCAAATTCAAACATCAGTTTACAATTAGAAGTTTTAAATCGAAGTAATACAGACATAAAATTAGTGTCATATCAACTTTCAACCATGGAAAATGGTATTTCAAAAACCATGGAATTGCCAATCAATCAACGGATTAATTTTGAGGAAACTATGACTATTCCTTCAAAAACAAATTATACAACACCATATTGGCTCAACAAAAAAAGTACACTTGGCATGTACCATGTACCAGAGCAAGAATTAATAGGATTGCCAGAAACACCACGAGCAGTTTCTGTTGATTTTAATTTGAATATTAAAGGCACAACAATTACACTCACCAAACCTATTTTATATCGCTATTCTAAACCTGATAAAGGTGAATTATACAGACCCTTTGAGATTATCCCAAAAGCATCTGCAAGTATAAAAGACAGAGTTTTTATTTTTGAAAACGAGCAACAAAAAGAAATTGAAGTAGCTGTTAAAGCAGGTAAAAATAATATTGAAGGCTTTGTGCAAATGGCATACCCGAAGGATTGGAGTGTTTATCCTGAAAAGCAAAAAATTAATATTACGAACAAAGGAGATGTTCAAAATGTAGTTTTTACCGTTATTCCTCCAAAAAACCAAAGCGAAGGATTTATTACTCCAATGGTAAATATTGATGGTGAAATTTTTAGCGATGAATTAATTGAAATTGATTATCCACATATTCCTTTCCAAACCGTTTTAATGCCAAGCGAAAGCAAAGTGGTACGTTTGAATATTGAAAAACGTGGAAATAACATTGGATATATTGAAGGAGCTGGAGATGTGGTACCTGAGAGTTTAAAGCAAATTGGGTACAATGTTACTATAATTCAACCCGAACAAATATCACCAGAAAATCTTTCAAATTTTGATGCTATTGTGGTTGGCATTAGAGCTTATAATATTGTGGACGCATTAAAGTTTAAACAAAAACATCTTTTAAATTACGTTAAAGATGGTGGCAACTTAATAATACAGTACAACACCAATAGAGGAATTAAAGTTGATAATTTAGCACCTTATGATTTAAAGTTATCTCGAGACCGTGTTACAGATGAAAATGCCGAAGTACGAATATTGAATGCTGAACATCCTTTACTTAATTTCCCTAATGAAATAACATCAAAAGATTTTGAAGGTTGGGTACAAGAACGTGGACTTTATTTTCCTAATGAGTGGTCTAAAGAATTTACGCCACTACTTGCCTCCAACGATAAAGGAGAAGTTTCTAAACAAGGAATTTTACTCGTTGCGCAGTATGGAAAAGGTAATTACATCTATACAGGATTGAGCTTTTTTAGGGAATTTCCGGCAGGAGTATCTGGTGCTTACAGATTATTTGCTAACTTACTTTCCGCTGGCAAAGAAGAAAGTGCTAAGCTAAAAAACTAATTACCAAATTACTAACTAATCTGATTAATATGCACAACCAGAACCAACCAGAACCGAAAGAAAAATGGAGTAAAATGTACACGCTTGTACTTATAGCTAATGCAGTTTACATTGTCTTATTTTATTTTATAACAGCTTCATTCGCATAGTATGCAACCAACTTTAGACTGGATAGACTGGACAGTACTTGTAGCGACTTTGGCCATAATTGTTGGGTATGGAACATGGAAAACAAGAGGTCGAAAAAATGTTCAGGATTATGTGAGAGGTGGCAATACTTCCCAATGGTGGACTATCGGTCTTTCTGTTATGGCGACACAAGCGAGTGCCATAACTTTTTTATCAACTACAGGTCAAGCATTTTCGGATGGTATGGGCTTTGTTCAATTCTATTTTGGACTTCCAATTGCCATGGTAATTATTTGTTTGGTTTTTATTCCGCTTTACCACAGACTAAAAGTTTACACAGCCTATGAGTTTCTTGAAAATCGATTCGATTTAAAAACACGAAGTCTTACTGCCATCCTATTTTTAATTCAGCGTGGTTTAGCTGCTGGCATCACTATTTTTGCACCAGCAATTATTCTCTCTGTCGTTTTAGGCTGGAATATCGTTACCCTAAACATTATTATTGGAGCTTTAGTAATTATATATACCGTTTCTGGTGGCACAAAAGCAGTAACCGTTACCCAAAAACAGCAAATGTTTGTGATTTTTGCAGGAATGTTGGCAGCTCTATTTATTGTTATTAATTTAATTCCTGAAAAGGTTTCTTTTACAGATGCTATTGATATAGCTGGTGCCACAGGAAAAATGGAAGTCCTAGATTTTTCATTCGATTTAGAAAACAGATATACCGTTTGGACAGGTTTAATAGGAGGAACGTTTTTAATGCTCTCTTATTTTGGAACAGATCAAAGTCAAGTACAGCGCTATCTTTCTGGCAGATCCATGAAAGAAATGCAAATGGGCTTATTGTTCAATGGATTATTGAAAGTCCCAATGCAATTCTTCATTTTACTTGTTGGTGTAATGGTTTTTGTGTTTTATCAATTTAATCCTGCTCCATTAAATTTTATTGATAAATCAACAGAGACTGTTTTATCTTCAGAATATGGTGATGAATACAGAGCACTTCAAAAAAAGCAAAACACCTTGTTTTTACAGAAGCAAAAGTTGAGCTTATCTTTATCAACAGATGAAAGTGATACAACAAGAAACCAACTTTTAAAAATAGATAGTATTGAAAAAACTTACCGACTAGAATCAAAGTTTTTGATTAAAAAAGCTATTGACCCTGAGTATGCAAACAACTATCAAAAACTTCAAAATGAACTGCAAGGATTGCGAGCTAATCCTCTTAGTACTGAATTTATAAGTAAATCCGATGAGATAGATAATTTGTATAAGGAATCTGCAAAAGATACTCAGACCAATGATAGAGATTACATGTTTATTCGGTTTATATTAAACCATCTACCAATTGGACTTATTGGTTTGTTGTTAGCTGTTATTTTATCAGCCGCAATGTCTTCTACAGCTTCAGAAATCAATGCTTTGGCCACCATTACATCTATAGATTTATACCAACGAAATCAAAAACAAGATTTAGGCGAAGAACACACTGTAAAAATGACCAAATGGTTTACTTTACTTTGGGGAGTTGTCGCTATTGCCATTGCCTGTTTTGCTGATTTAGCAGAGAATTTAATTCAGCTCGTCAATATTATTGGTTCTATTTTTTATGGCAATGTGTTAGGTATTTTCCTATTGGCATTTTTCTTTAAATATATAAAAGGGAATGCTGTTTTTGTAGGAGCATTGATAACACAAGCCATCGTTATTATGGGTTGGTGGTTAGATTGGATGCCTTATTTATGGCTGAATCTTTTTGGATGTGCCCTAGTGATTTTAATCGCAAATGTTTTACAACTATTTTCAACTAAAACTAAAGTATAATGTCTACTAAAATAATTAATTGGGGAATTATTGGAGCAGGTAAGATTGCCTCGAAATTTGCTAAGGATCTAAATGTTGTACCAAACTCAAAATTATATGGTATAGCATCCCGAAGCATAGAAAAAGCGAGCGCATTTGCACTAGAACACAATGCTCATGAAGCTTATGGCAATTACATAAACTTAGTATTAGATAAAAATATTGATGCCATTTATATTGCCACACCACACAGTTTTCATAAAGCGCATAGCATACTCTGCTTAAAGCACAATAAACCAGTATTGTGCGAGAAGCCGTTTGCAATGAATTTAAGTGAGGTTGAAGAAATGATCCAATTAGCAAAGCAGAATAAGATTTTGCTTATGGAAGCACTTTGGACTAATTTTTTACCCCATTTTAAATACGTTCAGCAACTGATAGAAAACAAACATTTTGGAAATGTAAAAACATTGGAAGCTGATTTTGGATTTCACCCTAAATACGATGAAAACTCAAGGGTTTTTGATAAATCTGTTGGTGGTGGTAGCTTATTGGATATTGGCATCTACCCTATTTTTTCAGCGTTAGCAACCCTAGGTTTTCCAAAAAATATTGAAGCTGAAGCTGAATTTTTTCCTATCGGAGCGGATTCGAAGTGTAATATTAGTTTTGAATACCCTAATGCAAAAGCTTATTTAAAGAGTACTTTTCTCGAAGAGACCAAAACCGAAGCCATTTGGCGTTGTGAGCATGGTATTATTATAATCAACGGCATGTTTCATCAGCCTTCAACCGTTATGCTAATTGATGCAAATGGAAAAACCGAAACAAAAGATTTTAACTACAAAACCATCGGTTATAGCTATGAAATTGAACATTTCAATCAATTAATAAGAGACAAAAAAAGCGAAAGTGATATTATGACTTTTGAATTTAGCAAACAGCTTATAAGTTTACTTGATGCCGTGAGAGATAAAATTGGATTAGAATATTTTTGATATATAGTTTGTATATTATGTTAAAAAACATAAACGAATTGAACACAAACTTTTTTTATAAACCCATTAACATGAAATTACGCTTCACAATTCTATTGCTCATATACTTCACATTTAGCTATTCCCAAGATATAAAAATTCCTGTCGATACATCATACATTACAAATAGTTCTGTAGCAATAAAAGGAAAACAGGTAAATTATAGAGCTGAAACCGGTTTTCAGCCAGTATGGAATAAAGAAGGAAAAACCATTGCGTCGCTTTACTATACCTATTACAAACGTACAAATGACAATGAAGGTAATAAACGTCCCTTAATTTTTTCTTTTAATGGTGGACCAGGCTCAGCTTCAGTTTGGATGCACATTGCTTATACAGGACCAAAAATTTTAAAGATTGATGATGAGGGCTATCCTATTCAACCCTATGGTGTTAAGGATAATCCTAATTCTATTTTAGATGTGGCTGACATTGTTTTTGTCAATCCTGTAAACACAGGTTATTCCCGAAAAATTGCAGACAAAGATGGCAAAATGCCAGAAGATAAATTGTTTTTTGGTGTCAATGCAGATATAAAATATTTATCAAGTTGGATGAATACTTTCGTTACTCGCCACAACCGTTGGGAATCTACTAAGTATATTATTGGAGAAAGCTATGGAGGTACTCGCGTTATGGGCTTAGCCTTAGAACTTCAGAATAGCCAGTGGATGTATCTTAATGGAGTAATTATGGTCTCACCTGCAGATTACAAAGTATTGCGGGTTGGTGGACCATTATCTTCAAGCTTAAATTTACCATATTATACAGCAGCGGCTTGGTATCACAAAATGCTTCCTTCTGAACTTCAAACTAAAGATTCTGTCTCTTATACACATCTCCGAGCCCACGAGACCGAGGCTGATCTCGTA
>CAJXVG010000079.1 GCA_913061495.1 uncultured Winogradskyella sp. | reverse complement strand
GGCTCGGAGATGTGTATAAGAGACAGTTGTAAATATTTCAAAATCATTCTGAATGGTTAACCGTTTTTTCTTCCCGTTTGTCTTAAATTTCCTATGTATTAAATTTTTATTTTTACTTTTCTGCACGATTAGTTCTTGCTTAACAAGAATATTAGGCGCGAATTATTATTTCAAATTACTAGCTATTAATCAATCTTAATTTAAATGATTATGAAACATTTTAAGTCATTAACATTTTTTACAATTTTATTTGTTAACTTTTCTTTCGGCCAAAGCTACATTGGCCATACGGTAGATAATTATTCTGGGATACAAGGAGTAAGCTACAACCCATCAAATATTGTGGCCTCTCATTTTAAATCTGACATTAACCTTATTTCTGTAAGTGGGTTTGGAGGTAGTGATTATTTTGGCATTAATGTTCAGGATATCATTAATTCTGACGGTGGCTTTGATTTTGAAGATGATGCTGAGAGGTTTCCTTCTAATGACAATAATTTTTTCTTTAATGCTGATATACTTGGGCCATCATTTATGTTAAACATCAATAAAAAGAACAGCATTGGCATTATTACCAGAGCACGAGGTTTTTTTAATATCAATAAGATCAATGGTGAACTTTACGAAAGTGTTGCAGATGATTTTGATATAGATAATGATTTTGATTTTGATTCAACAGATCTAAATGGTACTATCCATGTATGGGGAGAAGTAGGATTGGCATATGGTCGCATTCTTATGGATAAGCAAAATCACCTCTTAACAGGAGGTGTTACATTAAAATACTTAATGGGAGCAGGTGGATTATTTTTAAATAGCCCAGAATTACAAGGACAATACGCTGCTGCAAGCCAAACTTTACAAACCCAAGGATCGCTTTCATATGGTACAACATAAGATTTTGACAATGACGATATTAATTTTGATAACCTTTCCTCTGGTTATGGACTTGACGTAGGCTTTACATATCAGTGGCATCCCAATAAAGATAATGACAGTACAAGGTACTTCCAAGATCCTTATAAACTCAAGGTAGGTATATCTGTTACGGACATAGGCTCTATAACTTATGATAACGCCGAAATAACTACTTACGATATGAATGCGACTGTAAATACTTCATCCTTTGATGAGGATACAGAAGACTTCCTTGATGACAACTATAATAGTACCACAGAAGTTAAAAGTTCTAAAATAGCATTACCTACTGCGTTACACGTTTTAGTAGATTACAGACTTGCAAAAAAATGGCTTATTAGTGCTCAGGCGGATCTTTCGTTAGTAAAAAATGATAATGAGTTAGCCAACTCTGTAGTTAATACTATTACTTTAGCACCAAGATTAGAAACCAAATGGTTTAGTTTCTATGCTCCATTTAGCATCAGGCAATACGACGATATTGCTTTTGGCGGAGGATTTAGATTAGGTCCTTTAACTGTAGGTTCAGGATCTGTTTTTAGTAATCTATTATCTGATAGCTCTAAAGCTACCGATGTTTTTGTAGGTCTTAAAATTCCAATATATAGAAAATAAAAAATCAATATTTCTGTTTATAAATCCTACTATTTGATTTTCATATTCTGGCACAAAAAAGTTTTGATTATTTAATAATCTACAAGATACCAGAAAACACGAATAAAATTTTGGATAAAAAATAACACTTATATTGAACTGTAAATCATACACTTAAAAAAAATCCCCAATATTGGGGATTTTTTTAGTACTTTGTTAAAGTATTTTTACTTTATGATAAAACCCAATGGTACAGCAAAAAAACAGTTAATAAAGCTTATTGAAAAGCTTAATGAAAGTGATGAAAAGCTTAATGAAATAGATTTTATTGCTGTGTTGGAAGCTTCAAAAAATATATGTGCCAATGAATTTTTAATTAAAAACCTAGTAACTTGTTTAAATAACTTAAATGATAACTCGGTGGTAAATAAAAATATATTGACCGCTCGTGAAAAAGATGTTTTAGAACATATTGGCAAGGGTTTACAAAGTTCTTCTATTGCTAATGCGCTAAACTTAAGCAAATCTACAATTGAAACGCATAGAAAAAACATAAGAAAAAAATTGAAACTAGATAGTAATGACAACCTGTTTAGCTATGCTTTTACATATAGTCTTATAGCTTAAGCAATTAATATTCTCTTGAAAGGTAGGAATTGCAAATGGTAAGTTGTTCTATAACAAACCAATGTTGTATGACCATACTCTTTATCTTATTTTTTTTATTATGCCTCAACTTTTTCTTGCTTAAATTTAGTACAAACAAAAAGCAGCCATAATCAATGACTGCTTCTGTTTTGATATAACCAAATTATTTTAATTCACCGAAGGTAAAAAGCTATAAGTTTTACTATACTCTAGCATTTGCTCAGAAAAACCTTTAGGCTGTGTTACTTTGATAGCAGTAATTTCACCTTCATCATTCATTTCTGGAACTAATACTGGATTTACAAATCCACTGTATGGTGGAGACGTAAATTGTTTGTTACGTTCTAAAACTTCAGTATGTATTTTTTGGTCTACTTTTACTCCATAACCTTCAACTAAATCTTCTACAGCTTTGTAATCGCCTTCAGACTTTATACGTTGTGTTTCTCTCAACAACTCACCAAATAATTCGCGTAGCTTGTTATAATCGTTGATATTAAAATAGGTTTTTCCATCTCTAGTCACTTTTTCAATAACGTTATCTTCTTTACCTTTTTCGTAAGCCCAAGCACTTACCCACTGTCGGTTTCGCATATGCGCTTCTTCTACGTCATCTCCAAGATTAAGGCGTATTAATTGGCCCATCAAACCGTTTCTTATATAACCATCGTAAGCAGCTTTTCCTACTTTTTTCCAATCTTCCACTAAACCTAATTCTTCTAATTTTGGACTATACAAAAAGTAAAGACCTACTAAATCTGCTCGACCTTCTTCTAAAGTAGAGGCATAATTTTTTAATGTTTCTTTGGTTTCACCAACTCCCGGATTTAGTTGTCCTGAGGCGTGACCAATCACTTCGTGTAAAGCTGTATGCAGTTTATCTGCTTGTTGGCCGTATGCTTCTTCCAATTCCATTTCTTCTTCATCATGCACAAACTCTTTCAATCTACCTGTGCTTCCTGCATTATTATAGGCGTTAATAATATTTCCCAGTGATACAGACTTACTTCCTACTTCTTTTCTAATCCAATTGGCATTTGGCAAGTTAACACCTATAGGAGTACTTGGTGATGCATCACCAGCTTCACCTGCAACAGTAACAACTTTGTAAGTCACACCTACTACGCTATCTTTTTTATGCTCATCCATAAGTGGAGAATTATCTTCAAACCACTGTGCATTTTCAGACAATACTGCCATTTTTTTAGACATATCAAAGTCATTGATTTGTACAATAGTTTCATAACTTCCTCTATAGCCCAAAGGATCATTGTACACTTCAATAAAACTATTAATGTAATCTACATTACCTTCCGTTGCTGCTGTCCAAGCTACATTGTAATCGTCCCAAGTTTGTAAGTCCCCAGTTTTGTAATATTCAATTAACAAACCTATAGCGTCTCCTTGAGCTTTGTTTTCTGCAACAGTCTGGGCTTTTTCTAACCATTTAATAATTTCATCTATGGCAGAACCATATAATCCGCCAGATTTATAAACACGTTCTTTTAATATCCCATCTTCCTTTACCAATTGTGAATTTAAACCAAAAGATAACGGTCTATCTGGGTTTGGAGATTCTTTCTTTTTATAGAAGTTTACAACATCCTCGTTAGTTACATTTGGTCCGTAAAAATTAACAGCAGACTTAGCTACATTATCAACTCCTTTTGCTTGGTTTACTTTTTTACTGTCCTTGTCATTAAAAATAACATCAAATGCTTCACCATCTAACTTTGTATCTGTAGCCAAAAACAGTTCATTTAAATAATCTTTAGAGAATTCTGGTTTTAGTTTGTCATTAGAATAATGGTGGTGAATACCATTACTAAACCACACACGTTTTAAATAAGTTTCAAATGCTTGCCAATTTTCACTGTTTTTATCTCCACTGTAATTAGAGTAAACGTTTTCTAAAGCACGTCTAATTTTTAGATTATGTCGGTAATTTTGATCCCACATAATATCTCTACCAGCAAGACCAGCTTGGGTAAGATAGTACACCAACTTTTGTTCCTTAAGCGATAAATTTTCCCATCCAGGAACTTGATAACGCAGAATTTTAATATCTGCAAACTGCTCAACATTATAGTCAAATTCAGTCTCAGTTTTAGCAACCGATTCATCTTTCTTTTTATCGTCATCCTTGCACGATACCATTATTAAGGCTAAGAGCAAAAACCCGAAGATTGATTTTAATTTCATATTTAGTTTGTTATTTTGAGTTGTACACAAATGTAACATTTATTAACATATCATAAAATTACTATCTTTGGCTATCTACTTTAAACTAATCAAAAAAATGAAAGCTTTAAAATACATCCTACTACTATTATTAATAGCAATAATAGGATTTTCGATTTACGTTGCAGTGCAGCCTAACGACTATAAATTTAGCCGAAGCAGAACTATTGAAGCTCCAATAAGTGTACTTTACAATAAAGTGAACGACTTTAAAGAATGGCCTAGGTTCTCTCCTTGGATGGAACAAGATCGTGAGGCGACTATTAACTATGGCAATAAAACTGTAGGTGAAGGCGCAAGCTACAGTTGGAGTGGCGAAATATTGGGAGAAGGGTCTATGGAAACCTTAAATACGGTTGAAGATTCTAAAATCAATCAAAAAATTGAGTTTATAAAGCCGTTTGAAGCAAAATCAAATATTAACTGGAGCTTTGAACCAACTCCTGAAGGCACCAAAGTCACTTGGGGAATGGAAGGCGAACAAGACTTTATGACCAAGTTGTTCACTACGTTTACAGGTTCAATTGAAGCTGGTACAGGACCAGATTTTGAACGCGGACTTTTTAAATTAGATAGTGTGACACAAGCCGAAATGAAAGCCTATTCTATAGATGTGGAAGGGGTTACACAACACAGTGGAGGTTATTACTTATATAAAACTACATCTTGTAAGTTGAGTGATTTTCAAAAAGTAATGCAACAAGAGTTTCCTAAAGTTGGGGCTTATGCTATTGCCAACAATATAACTTTTGCTGGTGCTCCTTTTGTACTTTACGAAAAATGGGATGAAGAAAACAATGCTGTTATATTCTCAACCTGTATTCCTACTAATTCCAGAATCATTTCAAATGACTCCGAAATTTTAACAGGACAGCTTGAATCTTTTAAAGCGGTTAAAACTATCTTGAAAGGAAATTATGATAATTTAAGAGAGGCATGGGATAAAACCATGGACTACACAAATAATAATAATCTCCAAATAGTAGAAGGAGGAGCTATGCTTGAAGTTTACCCAACTGATCCATCTAGGTTCCCTAATCCTGCAGATTGGAAAACTGAGATTTATATTGAAGTTGAATAGCTAATGACCACTAAAAAGAATAAAATTTGAAACAACTTATATTAGTCTTTGTTGGTGGTGGCTTTGGTAGTGTCCTCAGGTTTATAATTGGCAAATGGTTAAACAACTCTGAATCAGGAATTCCTTTTGGAACTTTCGCTGCTAATATCATTGGTAGTTTGCTTATTGGTATTATACTTGGTTTAGCTGTCAAAAACAACAATCTACTAACGCAAAATCAAACTATACTTTTAGCTACTGGGTTTTGTGGTGGTTTTACTACATTCTCTACTTTTGCTTATGAAAATCATGTGTTTTTAAAAGCAGGTGACTTTACAAGTTTTGCTCTTTACACCATTGCAAGTTTTATTGTTGGATTTTTAGCCGTTTTTTTAGGAATGTATTTGGCAAAATAGATCTTTATGCAATGCCACAAAATACATAAGACTTCATATAATTAAAACCGTTAAGTATTCTTTCACCTACTGAAAAACTGGCGACTGCAAACTGAGACTCTCACTGGGATTAAAAACTACTTTTTAAAAGCCTTAACACCTGCTTCAACTTCCAAGTCCAAATAATTAACGCGTGGTACTATTGGACAAGAATATTTTTCATTATACGCACAATAAGGATTGTATGCCGAGTTAAAATCAACCTCAATAGTATCTCCTTCAGGAATTGATAAATCTATATAGCGACCTCCTGCGTAAGTACTCTCTCCATTTGTATTGTCTAAAAATGGTAGAAATAAATAATCCTCAAATCCTTCAGAATTCATTAAATCTTTACCTTGATAGATATTCAATTCAAAAGTTTTCTCATTGATTTCAAAACTCAAAACACCAAAAATCCTTTCTTTTGAAATTCTACTGGTCGTCGTCTTCATATTAAACCATTCGGAATTTGGCGTGCGTTTCAGATCCGCCTTCACCACAAATGAAGAATCATATGGGAAAAATTCTAAGCCTTCAAACCGTTTTAAATCTTTTTCCTTTAATGGAGAGGTTGTAGCATCCTTAAATTCTGCATTCATTTTTTTCTGAAATGGAGTTTCTTTCAAAATGGCCTTATCATTTTGAGCACAGCTTATAAAAAAAGTCAATACAAATAGTACTGTATAAATTCTCATAATTCAATATTTTGAAATTCAAAAATACAACTTCTCTCCCTCCATTTAAATTTTAAGATATAATTAATAGCTATTCTGTTTTATAAATAGCGTCGTTAAGTGTAATTTTAAACTTTATGAAAACATTGAACTTAGACGTATTAATTATTGGAGCAGGACCAATAGGAATTGCATGTGCATTAGAATGTAAAAAACAGAATTGGAACTACCGTGTTATTGAAAAAGGTGCATTAACCAACTCATTGTTTAATTACCCACTAAACATGACTTTTTTTTCAACTTCTGAAAAATTAGAAATTGATGCCATACCTTTTATAAGCCATAATCCTAAGCCAACAAGAAATGAAGCTTTAGAATATTACCGAAGAGTAACCACGTCAAACCAATTAAACATTAATTTATATGAAAAGGTTTTAGTACTCAATAAGGTTGAAACGGGTTTTAATGTTATTACTGAAAAAGCTGAATATACTGCCAAAAAAATCATTATTGCAACAGGTTTTTACGACATACCCAACCTGCTCAATGTACCTGGTGAAAACTTACCCAAAGTAATGCACTACTATAAAGAAGCACATCCGTTTACACTACAGAATATTGCTGTGGTCGGTGCAAGCAACTCGTCCGTAGATGCCGCATTGGAAATTTACCGAAAAGGAGGAAATGTTACCTTGATTGTTAGAGGCGATAAAATTGGAGAACGCGTAAAATATTGGGTAAGGCCAGACATATTAAACCGTGTTGAGGAAGGTAGTATTAAAGCATTGTTTAATACTGAAATACAAGAAATTACAGCTAACGATATAAAACTTAAAACCCCAAACGGACTAAAAGTGCTACCAAACGATTTTGTAATTGCACTTACGGGTTACCAGCCTAATTTTAAATTCTTGGCAAAAGCTGGCATTACGTTTTCAGAGGATCAAAAACACGTTCCAAATTACAATCCTGAAACTATGGAATCTAATATTGAAGGACTTTACTTAGCAGGCGTTATCTGCGGAGGTATGGAAACCCACAAATGGTTTATTGAAAATTCACGGATACATGCCAAAATTATAGCGAACCATATTAAAACTAAGTTTTAAATACTTCCTATCTATATTACAATAATTGGTATTGAATTATAAGGATTTTAGTTTCTTTATACCCTACTTCAATGGCTTTATTTCGCTATGTTTTACAACATGCGACAATACAATCTGGGTTTTAGTTTCTCCATAACTAATCAACTGGTCAATAAACGCTTCTAAATGTTTTTGGTTTTTAAGTACCACCTCCATTACTATATTCTCATTGCCAGTTATTCTATAACAGTTAACCACCTCATCATAGGTTTTCACTTTTTCTAAAAAAGGTTTTAACATACCCATAAAAGCGCGCAAAGTAATTAAGGCTTTGAGTTGATAACCAGCTTCAAAAGGAGAAACAAACGTGGTATAACCTTGTATAATTTCAGCATCCTCCAATTTTTTTATCCGCTCCGCAACAGCAGGTGAGCTTACACCAACACGCCTTCCTATTTCGGCATTAGAGAGACGTGCGTTTTGCTGTAAACACTTTAGTATCTTCCAGTTTAGATTATCTATCATTTAAAGAAAAAGGTAGTTAATAACATAGTAATTAAAGCAAATATACATTTTTACCTTAAATACTAAAGACATTTATAATTACTTGTTTGTAATTTCGTGGTAATTGCTATTTAAATGAATTATCACTTACCATCACATCTATCTGATTTGCCGATATATAAAAAGGCAATGGATATTATTATGCTTTCCCGTAGCATTTCTACATACCTCAATCATGACCTAGGTTATTTAAGAGCAGATGGGACAGAAGACAATGATATTTATTTTAGTGGTGATATTGTGCAACAATCTACAAATTTGGCTCCTGAGATCATCAATGCCGAACGTGAGCGTTGTTCAGATAAAAAGCACAAACATTTTGAAAGTTTAGACCGTTTAACGCATCGTTTGTACAACAATTGTAAGCGCTTAGAGCGTTCTAACAGCAATGGAAGGGATTATTTGCCAATGTTGCGATATGAATTGCGTAAATTCAAAAAACTACAACATCATTGGATGATGACATTGTAAGCCTTTATTTCCCTTTAATTACATGTGCATTATTCATAAATGCATTCTGGTAATTCTTAATTTTAGTGTGCATCTCGTCCGCTATAATCACATACTGGCATTTATCCAAACTTTCAGACAACCTCAAAATATGGTTATACGCATTGTTTCTACCCAAATAATCGGCATCTTCAATAGCAAACAGTTGAACTTGTCCCAAATGGACACCGTTTAAAAAATAAAGTTTACTCAATCTACTAGGCGTGGCAATAATAATATCCTGCCCATAGTAAACCTCTTCCTTTTGTTTTTCAATATCGTATTCATCATAAAGCCCATAAACTCTTAAATCGGTATTCTTTGTAAGTCTTTCAAACTCTTCTTTTAAAGCTAAAACATCTGTTTTATTTTTCACAACAATAATAGCTCGTGGAGAATCTTCAAAAGCCGCTGCTTTCAACTTATGGATAGTGGCTATAATTAGTGCAGTGGTTTTACCACTTCCTTGCGGTGCAATTACATAGGCATCCGCTCCTCCTTTTAATGTTGGTAGCACTTTTTTCTGAAACGGATTAGACGTTTCAAAACCTGCCTCGCTGAGTGAAGCTTTTAACAAAGGGTGTAGTTTTTTAAAAGACATGGAATGATTTTAAGCAAATAGCAAGTCTATTACTTTTGGCTATTAATTGGGTAAAGATACCATTAATGGCATACTATGCAATTGGCTTTGTCCTGTAATTCACCAACCAATTGCCCTTCATCATTACAACAGTCCCTAAAATCCTGATCTATTTACTGTTTAGCAAGTTGTTCGCGTCATTTACAAACTATTATGAGCTTTTTTGTCTTTTCAGTATTTTAACGATTCTATTATTTATGATTTCTGACAAGTTCCAATTGTACAGTTTAGGATCTGTTGTACTGTAGAATTCAACGAAAACAGCATCAAGCTCTTTGTTGTATTTTGCAAAACTTTGGTATCCCGGAACCCATCCTGCATGTTCATACTTATAAATGGAAGAATATATTTCCTGTTCTCCCGGTTCAAATAATGAGCCATCGTTCAATGCTCTTAAGAAAGTACCCACGTCCTCTGCTGTGGCTACCATGCCATGTTCGTCTGTCTTTAAATCAAAAGGATGGCCTACATGATAGCCGCTCATAACATCGTATATATTAACTCCGTTGAGCGAACCAAAGGTGTTGTTAAGATGTAGCGGAATTAGAATTTCTTCCTGAATGAATTGAAAGTTAGCATAACCTAATGCATTATCCATAATCTTATTGATTAAAAGATAATTCGTGTTACAATATTCATAATCTTCACCAGGTTCAAAGTTGGCCGGCCTGTCTAAAATCAATGCTAGACTTTCTTCATAGGTTTCTGTAGGTGCTGCCCAAAAATTCGGAGCATCCGTAAAATTGGGAATACCACTTCTATGCTGTATCATCAACCTCAAAGTGATTTTGTCTGAGTTTTCAATTCTTCCCCTAAGTTCCGGTAAATAGTCAGCAATGGTCTTATCTAATGAAAGCCGTCCATCATTGACTAATTTTGTAACAGCCACAGCATCATACAGCTTGCTAATACTGGCAATCTTAAATAAGGCTCCAGGTTTAGCAGGTATCTTCGTTTCTCGATCGTGCCAACCGGAAGCAAAATATTGAGGTGATTCACCAGCTTGTTCTACATAAACAATCATTCCGTCAAATCCATGACCAATGGCCTCATCTAATTGTGCTTGAACAGTATCTGGTAGCGGAAGTATCCACGCCTTAACCAAAAGCCAGGGCACAAAGTATAAGGAGATTACCGTGCCTAACAATAACGCTATTCTAAATACCTGTTTGGTTCGTTTTTTTCTCATTGTAGTGAGTATTGTTTGTTCTTATTTAATGGCTCATAATGTACACACCACCTTGGAAATTCCGCAGGATTTTTCAAAGCAGGTAAAATTCAAGCTTCTCGTTTGGTAAACTATGTTTTCAACGACTGAGAATGCCTATTTGCTTTTTGGGTTTATTAGTTCCAAAAAAAAGTAAACAGATTTTCTTCCTCATAATCGTTAGTTGTATATTTTGAAAATTTGTTCTCAAATTCAGGCGTAACTTGATTGCTCAAACCTATAGCTATTTGTCCAATCACGAAATTATTTATTTCCGAACTGTAATTTTTCAAGGACGAATCGTTTTTTGTCGGCAGTATATAACTAATATCCAAAGGAGCTATTTAAACTACCTCTGCTTTTGGTTCGTTTATAGTAGTGTAAGATATAGAATATGAACGCAGATCTAAAAGAATACCAAACCAAAAAAAATACAGGTTACGTATTTGTATATGTTTTAATTGCGTAGTTAAGTAACTAATTTAGTAAACGGAAACTAACCAGAGGATAATCAGTAGGATTTTTTGTGTAGCTCAAACCCAAGCAATTAATCATATCGGTTTTTAGAGACTGTTTTTATTACTCACCCAATTCCTTTAGTTTAGCTTGAGCTTCTTGATTTTCATCTATTTCAATAGCTTTTTTATAGTGTCTAATTGCTTCTGATTTCTTGTTTTGGGATAAAAAATAATGACCTAAAGCAACAAAACTTTTTGATTCATTAGGATAGAAATCAGCATTCATTTCTAAATATGCTAAGGCTTTTTCAGGAAGGTTATGACCATCTAACATAAAGAAACCAACGTCATTTAGTAATTGCCAATCGGGTTTTATTTCACGTTTCATTCGAATACTTAATTTTTTATAATGCGAATAAAATGGTTCTGTCAATTCTTTGGCAGAATATTCTTTTGGTGTATTAAATCTCCACATCCCTGGAAATGGAAACCAAGAGAAAACAGATCGCAATCCATTATATTGAGCTGGTACAACAATGCTTCCATGGTCTTCATCCTTAAAATACTCCCAAGTGAAGTTAAGCTTTTTACTGTTTTTTACTAATACATCATGAAACTTTAGATTTGCTCTAATCTGTTCAGTAGGAACCGTTTTGTCCTTTCTTACTTTTACAGTATCCATTGCTTTACCTATACTATTGGCTACAGCTATATATAATGACTTTTCTTTTTTATATCCTTTATTTATTTGAGCTTGAGTTACCTTCACTAGATTTTCTTTATCCCACCAAAGACTAGGATCTATTGCCAAATAATTATCAAAAGAGCTTTCGTGATACAAGTAAGAGTAAAGCACAAATAGACCTCCAGTTGAGTGACCAACAATGGTACTGTTGTTTTCGGTTGGATATTTATTGTTTATAAATGGTTTTAATTCTTCGTCTATAAATTTTATAAAATTATTGGCACCTCCCGAAGTTTCCGATTTGTGTCCACGCTGAAAAGGAACGTTAGTAGGTGTAAAATCCCTAATTCTATCTGTATTTGTAATACCAACTACGATAGAATTAGGGATTTGCCAAGGCGTTAACTGTTTTAACCTGTCTCTTATACACATCTGACGCTGCCGACGACTCCTTACGTGTAGA
>CAJXVG010000078.1 GCA_913061495.1 uncultured Winogradskyella sp. | reverse complement strand
GGTCCTAAGGTAGCGAAATTCCTTGTCGGGTAAGTTCCGACCTGCACGAATGGTGCAACGATCTGGACACTGTCTCAGCCATGAGCTCGGTGAAATTGTAGTATCGGTGAAGATGCCGATTACCCGCAGCGGGACGAAAAGACCCCGTGAACCTTTACTATAGCTTAGTATTGGCTTTGGATAAGTAATGTGTAGGATAGGTGGGAGACATTGAAGCGGCGTCGCTAGGCGTTGTGGAGTCGTCCTTGAAATACCACCCTTTGCTTATCTAGAGTCTAACTCAGAGATGAGGACAGTGCTTGGTGGGTAGTTTGACTGGGGTGGTCGCCTCCAAAAGAGTAACGGAGGCTTCTAAAGGTACCCTCAGTACGCTTGGTAACCGTACGTAGAGTGCAATGGCATAAGGGTGCTTGACTGAGAGACATACAGGTCGATCAGGTTGGAAACAAGAGCATAGTGATCCGGTGGTTCCGCATGGAAGGGCCATCGCTCAAAGGATAAAAGGTACTCCGGGGATAACAGGCTGATCTCCCCCAAGAGCTCATATCGACGGGGGGGTTTGGCACCTCGATGTCGGCTCGTCACATCCTGGGGCTGGAGAAGGTCCCAAGGGTTGGGCTGTTCGCCCATTAAAGTGGCACGCGAGCTGGGTTCAGAACGTCGTGAGACAGTTCGGTCTCTATCTGCTGTGGGCGTTAGAAATTTGCGTGGATCTGACTCTAGTACGAGAGGACCGAGTTGGACTGACCTCTAGTGTACCTGTTGTTTCGCCAGAAGCATAGCAGGGTAGCTACGTCGGGAAGGGATAAGCGCTGAAAGCATATAAGCGCGAAACCCACCACAAGATGAGATTTCTTTAAAGGGTCGTGGAAGATGACCACGTTGATAGGCTACAGGTGTAAAGGCAGTAATGTCACAGCCGAGTAGTACTAATAACCCATAGGCTTATTGTACGGCCGTTTTTTTAGAGTGCAATTATGAATTCATGCAATCTGTTTCAATATGTCAACAATATTAGTGTTGATTATCCTTTATAACAACCAAGATTTAAGGTGGTTATAGCGACGGGGCTCACCTCTTACCATTCCGAACAGAGTAGTTAAGCCCGTTTGCGCCGATGGTACTGCTTTCTGTGGGAGAGTAGGTCGCCGCCTTTTTTATCAGGCCCTTGCTAGTTTTAGCAAGGGCCTTTTTTGTTTTAGAGTTGCGTGTTTTTTTATTATAAAAGATGGATAAGTTTAGTTATTTTTTCTTTTTAAACATACTGTTAAGTATAGTGTTAACACCAATAAACATTAGTATTATAGCTGAAATACAAAGGATAATTGAAATTATTAGAAGTATGGTGAAAAATGATTTATTATCATTTTTTAAAACAAAGTGAAGCATAGTTGGACCAGAAAACATTAATACTACACATAAAAGCATTTGTTTTATCCCTTTACTTAAAATATCTTTATCAGTATTATTTTCGTCCATTTTGAATGCTTTTTCTTACACTTTTATGCTCAGTTAGTAAAGTAGATGCTTTTTCATAGTTAATATTTAGTTCTTTCATAATCATCTTAACTCCACGATTAAACAATTTGTTATTGCTTAATTGCATATCTACCATTTTATTGTCCTTTACTTTACCTAATTGAATCATAGCAGTTGTAGTAATTAAATTAAGCACTAACTTTTGTGCTGTGCCTGCTTTCATTCTTGAGCTACCAGTTAAAAACTCAGGTCCTACAATCACTTCAATAGGTAATTTTGCCACTTTACTTAGAGGACTGTTTTTATTGCATGTTATGCAGCCGGTTATAATATTATTTTCATTACATGTTTTTATTGCATGTATTACATAAGGTGTTGTGCCCGAGGCTGCAATACCTATGACTATATCTTTATTGGATATACTATACTGTTTTAAATCGTTCCAACCTTGGGTAGTAGAATCTTCTGCATTTTCAACAGCTTTTCTAATTGCTTTGTCTCCTCCAGCGATTAATCCTACGACTAAGTCATGAGATACACCAAAGGTTGGTGGGATCTCGGAAGCATCCAAAATCCCTAACCTTCCACTAGTACCAGCACCTAAATAGAATAATCTTCCTCCTGACTTTAATTGTGCAACCACTGTTTTTATTAGTTTCTCTATTTGTGACAATTCTTTTTCAACAGCCAAGGGAACGATTTTATCCTCGTCGTTAATGCTTGAAATAATGTCTTTAATTGACATTTTTTCGAGATTATTATATTTAGAATCTTGTTCTGTTGTTTTTATAAAATCCATATTTTAAAGATAATAATTATTTTGACCGGAATGTGTGAGTGGTAGTAATGGTATTCTTTTTTACTGTATTGATTTTCTTTTTTTTTATATTTTATAGATTTTCAAAAGGTTACTTGAATATCTATGCCGTAAAAATGATTTAATGTATAAGACGAACTTTTTGTAGATCTTACGATCTTAATATTTTATTCAACGGTATAAATTAATTCATCAACCTCAGATAATCTGAAATATCCAAAGGGAAAATTTTCTGAATTTGTAATATTTATACAATTACCTCTAACGGTAGCCGGTTGAGTTTCAAAAGGGCCACCACCTTCTTCAGCTCCTTGTTGTAAAAGAATAAACATAAAATCATAAAATCTTGCTGAAATTCCATAATTTCTAATAGTAACTTGATCTCCGGGCTCAAGGTCTTCTTCAGTATAAAATCCAAATATTTGATTTCCATCTGTAAACCTGTCTTCGTAAACTTCTAAAGTCGGTACTACGGGAATGTCACTTATAAATTCAAAGAAGTAATAGTTCTCAACTCCTGCAGGATCTGAATAAAACGCTTTTAGCTCAATGTCCTCTCCAGAAAAACCTCCTTCATTATTTTGTTCTACAAAATCAATTGATGCTACTGATTTTAGAGTTTCTGTGGCAATATAGTTTTCTCCATTATATTCTATAAATAATGTATAAGTTTCGTTGATTATAGGAAGAAAACTAGTACTTCTGTATGTGCCAGAGTTACCATCTTCTATAAAGTTATAGGTATTATTATTATTAGTATCTGTTATTTGTACAGTAGCTCCATTTGCAGGTGGAGTAGTTTCATTAAAAAATGGTGCTGACAATGATAATTTAATGTCTTGATTATTACCAGTTGTATTTTTGAACCAATTGATTGAAGCTTCAATGACTAATCTTGGTTCTGTTTGGTTTAAATCTAAATCTACGACATCTTCACAATTAAATATTGTTCCAAATAAAATTATGATTAGAATTTTTTTTTTCATAAAATTAAAATTTAAAATTATAGGATATAGAAGGGACTATACCAAATATGGCTAATCTAATTGCCTCATTGGTTCCGGAGTTTCTGTTTTCCCTAAAAGTAATGTTTGCAGCATTTCTACGATTATAAATATTATAAACTCCAAAGACCCATTCACCCTTAAACTTCTTTGAGCTATTTGGGCTTGGGTTATAATTTAACGCTAAATCTAAACGGTGGTATGTTGGTAGTCTGCTGGAGTTACGTGCTTCATAGCTAGGTATAACTATTCCATTATATCGATATTGACCATTTGGAAATGTTGCTGGTTGACCAGTTTGAAACAAAAAGTTAGAACTCAGTTCTAATTTTTTATTGAGTTTATAATTTACTGTTACGGAAACATCATGTGTTTTATCGTAAGGGGTATTATACCACTTTCCATTGTTTATTCCGGTTTCAATTGACGTTCGTCCAGGAGTTCTTTGTTCTGATTTTGAAAGTGTGTAGGCTATCCACCCTTTAAATTTCCCTTCGTTTTTTCTAAACAGTATTTCTAATCCGTAAGCTCTTGCTTCTCCATTTAATATTACTTGTTCAATAGCATTATTTGCTATTAAATCTGCACCATCAATGTAGTCTATTCTATTTTGGATTTTTTTGTAAAAACTTTCAATTTCCAATGAAAAACTATTGTCTTTAAAAGTTCTGAAATATCCTAATGCCACCTGATCTAATAATTGAGGCTTAACATACTTTCCGCTAGGAGTCCAAACATCTAATGGAGTTGGTGAACTTGTATTAGATAGTATATGCAAATATTGACTAAGCCTATTATAACTTGCTTTTAAAGAGGATACATCATTGAGTTGATACGCAAAGGCTAGGCGAGGTTCAATATTAGCAAAAGATTCTATTACATTGCTTCTTTTAAAAGTCTCTATATTTATAGGCTCTGCTTTTTCATAAATACCAATAGATTCATTAAAAATAACAGGATTATTATTTTCATAAATGTTTAATTCATTTTGTCCCAAGCGATGAAATGTACTAAACCTAGCTCCATAACTTATGGATAATTTATTATTTAGCTTATGTTCTGCATCTATATAAACCGCATTTTCAAAAGCATACTTGTCTGTAAGTTTGAATGGGTTTATTCCAGAATCGTCTGTAGTTGGGTTTATGTCACCAGGATTAAATTTGTAATATATGCTGTTTAACCCGTATTCTAATTTAAAATTATCACTTATATAATGTTTTAAATCATATTTAAGGTTAAAGTTTCTAATGCCAGATTCCCAATCAAACTCAACAAAATTTAATTTTAAGCCGTAGTAATAATCTGAATAAATTAGCGAAAGGTTAGAGAATAACTTACTGGAAAACAAATGGTTCCATCTAAAATTAACTACTGTGTTTCCATAGGTGTTTTCGAAACTATCAGCTATTTCAAATACATCTCTTCCAAAATAACCAGAAAGGTAGACATTATTGTTTTTATTGATATTATAACTGAGTTTTGTATTGAGATCATAGAAATAAGCTACATTATCTAAATCAAAAAGAGGAAAAAATAAATGGGCATAGCTACTGCGACCTCCAAATAAAAATGAACCTTTATCCTTTTTAAGTGGCCCTTCTGCCAATAGTCTGCTTGATATTAAACCTATGCCACCATTGATGTGAAACTCTCTACTATTTCCTTCTTTTTGATATATGTCTAATACAGAAGAAACACGGCCACCATATTTCGCTGGTATTCCACCTTTGTATAATTTGATATCCTTGATAGCGTCAGGATTGAAAACAGAAAAGAAACCGAATAAGTGAGATGAATTGAAAATGGTTGCTTCATCTAATAAAATGAGATTTTGATCGGCTGCACCACCTCTTACATTAAAGCCCGAAGATCCTTCACCAGCATTAGTAACTCCTGGTAAAAGCGTGATGGATTTTATAACATCAACTTCCCCCAAAATTACTGGCATTTGCTTTATAGTTTTTATTGAAAGTGAGTTGACACTCATTTGGGGTTTTTTTATATTGAGTTTTTCAACATCTTCTTCTATTATTATTTCATCTAGGCTTTCTGCAGATTCTACAAGTTTGTAATTTTTTTCTACGTTGCCAGAAAGCGATATAGTTTCAACAACTGTTTTATAACCCAAATAACTAACTTGTAATTGGTACGTGCCTTTGGGTAATGTTATGGAGTAAAACCCATATTCGTTAGTAACAGTACCAGACTGTATTTGAGGAAAAATAATATTTACTCCTATAAGGGTTTCGTTACTTTGACTATCTGAGATTGTCCCGTTAATTGTAAATTTTTCTTGTGAATTTAGAGTAATACAGACAAGAAAAATTAAAACAAACCCAAGAAGAGCTTTTTTCATCAACTGATTTTTTACAAAAATAAAAGAGCTTCATATTAAATGAAGCTCTTTTGACATATGTTTAGTTTAAAATGGAATTTAATGTTTCGCTAGGTCGCATAGCATTGCTAGCCAGAACATCATTTGGATAATAATACCCTCCTATATCTTTAGACACACCTTGTACAGCATTAAGTTCCTCGATAATTTTAGCTTCGTGTGATTGAAGTTCTTTAAAAATTTGAGAAAATTCATGCTTTAAGTCTACATCTTTGTCTTGGTTAGCTAAGGCTTCAGCCCAATATAATGCTAAATAAAAATGACTTCCTCTATTGTCTAATTCATTAACTTTTCGGGATGGCCCTTTTTTGTTTTCCAATAATTTTTCAGTTGCATCATCTAAAGCTTCTCCTAAAATTTTTGCTTTGGCATTGTTATTTACGTCAGCAAAATGATCCAAGGATACTGCTAATGCTAAGAATTCACCTAAAGAATCCCATCTTAAATGATTTTCTTTCATAAATTGTTGAACATGCTTAGGTGCAGATCCACCAGCTCCAGTTTCAAATAAGCCACCACCATTCATCAAAGGAACAATAGATAACATTTTGGCACTTGTTCCTAATTCTAAAATAGGGAATAAATCCGTTAAATAATCTCGTAACACATTTCCTGTAACAGAAATAGTATCTTCACCAGCTTTTACACGTTTTAATGTAAAATTTGTGGCTTTGATAGGTGATAGAATTCTAATATCTAAACCAGAAGTATCATGATCTTCTAAATATTTATTTACTTTTTTGATAAGTTCAGCATCGTGTGCTCTCTTTTCGTCCAACCAAAAAACAGCTGGAGTTTGCGAAGCTCTTGCTCTGGTAACAGCAAGTTTTACCCAATCTTGTATTGGTGCGTCTTTAACTTGACACATTCTCCAAATATCACCAGATTCAACTTTATGAGTTGTTAATACTTCGCCAGAAGCATCAATGACTTCCACTTTTCCTTTAGACTGAATCTCAAAAGTTTTATCGTGAGAACCATATTCTTCAGCTTTTTGAGCCATTAACCCAACATTAGGAACGGTTCCCATTGTAGTAGGATTAAACGCTCCGTGTTTTTTACAGAAATCGATTGTTGCAATGTAAACACCAGCATAACTACTATCTGGTATTACAGCTTTGGTATCTTGTTGCTTGCCTTCTGCATTCCACATTTGTCCAGAAGTTCTAATCATTGCTGGCATTGATGCATCAATAATTACATCACTTGGTACATGTAAATTTGTAATGCCTCTATCAGAGTTTACCATCGCCAAATCCGGACCATGATCTAATGCGAACCTAATATCACTTCTTACTTCGTCACGTTTATCTTCTGGCAATTCGCTCAATTTTTCTAAAAGTTGACCAAAACCATTGTTTACATCAACTCCAATTTTTTCAAAGGATTTTCCATGTTTTTCAAATAAACCTTTGAAGAAAGTGCGGACAGCATGGCCAAAAATAATTGGGTCACTTATTTTCATCATTGTTGCTTTCATGTGTAAAGAAAACAATACATTTTTATCTAATGCATCCTCAACTTGTTCTTCAAGAAAATTAAGTAATGCTTTTTTGCTCATTACTGTAGCATCAATAATTTCGTCTTTAAGTAAAGCTAAATTATCTTTTAATATTGTTGCATTACCATCACTATCTGTATGTAAAATTTTTACAGTAGTTGCTTTTGGTATTGTTACGGAAACTTCATTGTGGGCAAAATCCCCTTTAGACATAGTTGCTACATGTGTCTTGGAATCTGATGACCAAGCACCCATACTATGAGGATTTTTCTTAGCGTAGTTTTTTACGGCCTTTGGTGCTCTTCTGTCTGAATTTCCTTCTCTTAACACAGGGTTGACAGCACTTCCCTTTACTTTATCGTACCGAGTTTTTATTTCTTTTTCGGCATCGTTTTTTGGCTCGTAAGGATAATCAGGAAGTTTGTAGCCTTGGGCTTGCAACTCTTCAATAGTATCTATGAGTTGTGGAATAGATGCACTTATATTTGGTAGTTTAATAATATTTGCTTCAGGTTTTTTTGCGAGCTCACCTAATTCTGCCAAGGCATCATTTACCTTTTGTTCTTCTGTTAAAAAATCTGGAAATACGGCAAGAATTCTTGCTGCAAGCGAAATATCTTTTGTTTCTACAGAAATTCCGGAGGATTTTGTGAAGGATTTTACAATTGGTAAAAATGAACGTGTTGCTAAAGCAGGTGCTTCATCAGTTTTTGTATAAACAATCTTTGCTGTTTTTGTCATAGGTCGTTAAAATATTTTGAAAAAATTTTGGCTTAGAAAGTAAGCTTTACAAATATACAAAAATACTACGGTTGATGATAGCTCTATTGACTGTGAAAATGGGTGTTTTTCTTTACTTTTAGTAAGTAAGAGAAATAGGAGAACTATTAAATTTTTTGAAAACCTTTTTTTGAGAAGTTATTGAGAAAGATGAGTATTAAAAATTACATGCAATTGCATACCCATTTGATTACGGACTTCTTTTTTTCTAAGATTAAATTAGAAAATTACAATTGAAGTTGCAAAAGTAACTCTAATGAATTGGAAGACCTGCTGAATAAGATTTTGAGATAAGTTTAATATAAAGGAAAAAGCCATATCCTACAGAAAATCTGTGTTGACATGGCTTTTTTTGAAACAGTACTACTATGACTTATTTAGTATTAAAACTAATTCGGTATGGTATTAATCATTACCTTTTTCAGTTCAAGCGTTGCTGCTTCGGTTAAAACTTTTCATACCTTTCAAAATGTATTGACCTGATATTACTAAGTTTTGCGAGGTTTGTCTTATTTGATGTGCTTTATTTTACCATTCACTTGCGTGTTTGGTCTGCTAAAACACATTGCTTATCCTTTTCATGTTCACTTTCGGTTCCATTACTTCTTCAAAGCTTTCAGTTTTATCTATAAAACCTATAAAATATATTTTATAAACAAAATTTCATGGTTGCTACACAATCACTTGACTACACAAGCTGCTTTGCAACCTCAAAAAACAACCTCAATATATAAAGAACATTTCTTTATAAAATTAACATAAATTCAAATTAATATTTAAAACCAAGAACAACTTGTTGTTAACTGTTAAACTAAAGTACAATATTTGTTCTAAAAATATATATATTTTAACATTTTAGATATCAACAGTTTATAAACTATAGTTATTAACAAAAGTTAAGAACTAAAAAAAGCCTTCAATTGTGAAGGCTTTGATTTTTAATATGGAAGTAGAATTATCTTCTAACTTCTTTGATTCTTGCTTTTTTACCAGTAAGACCTCTAAAGTAGTAAATTCTTGCTCTACGTACTTTGCCTTTTTTGTTTACTTCAATTTTTTGCAAAGCTGGTAAATTAACAGGGAAGATACGTTCTACACCAATAGTTCCAGACATTTTACGGATTGTAAATGTTTCAGATGTTCCTGTACCTTTACGTTGTAATACTACTCCTCTAAAAAACTGTGTTCTTACTTTTTCTCCTTCTCTAATTTCGTAATACACTGTGATTGTATCACCTGCACTAAATTTAGGAAGTTCTTTTTTTGCTACAAATTCGTCTTGTACAAATTTTACTAAAGAATCCATTTTCTTTTATTTATAATGGTTGTTTCATATCAACATTCACGATTCTCGCCAGAGGTTAATCTAAAATTGGCTGCAAAGATAATTAAAAAGTTAAAAGTAAAAAGCGATAACCGAAAAGTTTTTATTCATCTAAAAGATCTGGACGTCGCTCTTTGGTTCTTTTATAAGCTTGTTCTTCTCTCCATTTTTCAATTTCAGGGAGATTGCCGCTAAATAGAATCTCAGGGACTTTCATTCCCTCGTATTCTCGAGGTCTTGTATATATTGGAGGAGCCAAAAGGTTATCTTGAAACGAATCGGTCAGGGCAGAGGTTTCATTTCCTAATACACCAGGAATTAATCTAATTACAGCATCACAAAGCACAGCTGCGCCCAATTCACCGCCAGATAACACGTAATCTCCAATGGAAATTTCTCGAGTGATAAACTTATCACGAACGCGTTGGTCTACACCTTTATAATGACCACAAAGGATAATGATATTTTCTTTTAGGGATATTTGATTTGAGATACTTTGATTTAAAGTTTCCCCGTCTGGTGTCATGTATATGATTTCATTGTAATTACGCTGACTCTGTAATTTGGATATACATTTATCAATCGGCTCAACCATCATAACCATACCAGCTCCACCACCAAATTGGGTATCGTCAATAGATTTGTAATTGCCAGTGGCATAATCTCGTAAATTATGAAAATGTACTTCTACCAAATCTGCTTCTATAGCACGTTTTAGAATAGAGGCTTCAAACGGGCTTTTTAAAAGCTCAGGCAAAACGGTTATGATATCTATGCGCATTATAGTTGGTCTATTAGGTTGCAAAGATATGTTTAATTGACAAAAAGTTTGATGTGAATTTTAGTTTTGATTTTTTATCTTATTGACTTAGGTTAAGCCTTGCCCTTATTAATCTCATCTTGTAGTTGGCGTCTTACTTTTTGTTCTCTTTCTAAAGCAGTACGTCTGTGTTCTTCAAACTCTGTTTCAACTTCTTCCAATTTAAACTTGGCATCTTTGGTTAATGAATTGCTGTTTTTGAATTTATAGATAAAGAAAAGTAATAGCGCGAAAAGCGCACCGATAATTGTCCACATTAACACATTATAACTTGCTTTTCCCATTTGCATGCCAAACAGAGCCATGCTATCTTTTTCTTCATTTGTTGCTTGCAGGTTATCTTGGGTATTCTTTAATTGTGATTTTAATCCTTCTATTTCTTTTCTTTGGCTATCTACTGTTTTTTCAGAGCTATTAAGTTTGGCGTATGTTGTTTTTAAAGAATCTATGGCATTCGTCTTTAATGACAATAAATCATTTCTTTTTACAGCTTCATACATTTGTCCATTAGTTCCTCTAAAATTACCGGATTTTTTAAGAACATATTCAAATTGGTTGTCAATGGTGCCTTCGTTTAAAGATAAATTATCTTCCTCTTGAGCTGTTAATGTTTGAATACAAATGGAAAGTAATAGAATTACAGAAATCTTTGTAAGGAATTTCATGCTTGATTTAGTTTTTTGTTTGTTAGATTTAATACTGTGCCAAGATACTAATTTTACGAGTATTACCTCAAAAAATCAGTAAACAAATAGCCTCACATTTGTGAGGCTATTGCATATACGTTTCAAATTTTACTTTAGATGTTCCTAAAGAACTAATAATAAGTAAAACGTCTTACTTTAGAAATATACTTTGCCAATCTAATCACTTGGTGGCTGTAGCCATATTCATTATCGTACCAAATATATAATACAACGTTTTTACCATCAGCTCTCACTAAGGTTGCCTTGCTATCATAGATAGATGGTGCAGAACTACCAACAATATCACTCGAAACAAGTTCATCACTCATTTCGTATTTAATCTGTTCTACTAAATCACCTTCTAAAGCATATTTTTTCATGATGGTATTCATGCTTTCAACAGAAGTTTCCTTTTCTAACTCTAGATTAAGGATTGCTAAAGACCCATTAGGTACAGGAACTCTAATGGCATTAGATGTTAATTTACCTTCGAGAGATGGCAATGCTTTGCTCACTGCTTTTCCTGCTCCAGTTTCGGTAATTACCATATTGAGTGCCGCAGCACGACCGCGTCTGTATTTACTATGAAAATTATCAACCAAATTTTGATCGTTTGTATAAGCATGGATGGTTTCTAAATGACCCGACTTTACTCCAAAGGAATCTTCAACGGCTTTTAAAACAGGTGTAATTGCATTTGTTGTACATGACGCGGCAGAAAAAATATGGACCTTGTCAGGATTGTGCTTTAAATGATTAACACCATGTACTATATTAGGAACTCCTTTACCTGGTGCAGTTAATAAAACTTTATCGACCCCTTTAGCTTTTAAGTGTCTGCTTAGCGCTTCCTTATCCCTAAATGCTCCTGTATTGTCAATGATTAATGCCTTATTGATACCGTAGCTTGTATAATCGATATCTTCTGGTGCGTTAGCGGAGATAATTTTAACGGTTGTACCGTTGATAATTAGCGCGCTGTTTTTTGCATCTGTGGTTACCATACCGGAAAACTCACCATGCACAGAATCGTTTCTTAATAATGAAGCTCTTTTTTCCAATACTGTTTCATCAACAGCACCACGTGTTACTATTGCTCGTAGTCTTAATTGGTTGCCTTTTCCAGTTCTGGTCATTAATTCACGAGCTACTAATCGGCCAATTCTACCAAAACCATAGAGTACAACATCTTTTGGCTCAATACCTTTATTTTCTTTGGCATAGCCTAATTTATTAGCGACAAAGGCGGTTGCATTGCCATATTTTTGATCTTCAATATGAAATTCATACGTCAACTTACCAATATCTAGTTTAGATGGTGGTAAATCTAAAGCACCTGTCTCTTATACACATCTGACGCTGCCGACGACTCCTTACGTGTAGAT
>CAJXVG010000077.1 GCA_913061495.1 uncultured Winogradskyella sp. | reverse complement strand
TGTGTATAAGAGACAGCTCTACAACCTTATATATATATGTAGAAAAAACCAGAACAAATAATTTTGATGGGTTTCTTGGCTTTGGCACCAATGAAAGCACTAATAAAATTGAATTTGATGGTTATTTAGATTTACGATTAACCAACAATTTAAATTACGGTGAGACTCTAAAGCTATTCTATAAAAGTGATGAAATAGACCAACAAACGTTTAGAGTTGATGCAGATTTGCCTTATTTGTTTGGCTCACCTGTTGGGCTTCAGTTTGGTTTGAATATCTTTAGGAAAGACTCTACATTCCAAAACGTAACCCAACATGTTAAAGTGAATTACCAAATAAATGCCAAGCACAAAATTGGTGCTGGCATAAGCACAATTACCTCTACAAACCTTTTGGAGAACAATACAACGATTTTAAATGATTACAGCTCTAATTATTACACGTTAAGTTACAATTTTACCAATCCGCAATATTACGATCGGTTGTTTCCTATAAATTTTTGGTTCGATTTGTCTACAGGATTTGGAGACCGAACCAACGATTTGGGCAAACAAAATCAAAGTGTGTTCAATGTAGATACTTATAAGATTTTCAATCTTAATGAAAGAAATAGTGTTTTCACAAGACTTAATGGTGCTGCTTTATTTTCTGATGATTATTTAGACAATGAATTATTTCGTTTTGGTGGCATCAATTCTATACGAGGTTTTGAAGAAAACAGTATTGTTGCAGATATTTATGGCGTAATAAATACAGAATACCGATACAAATTAAGCAACGGCATTTATGTCCATTCTGTTTTGGATGCTGCTTATTTTGAAAATCAACTCACAGACACCAAATCAAAACTATTTGGATTTGGGTTTGGATTTGGATTGCTTACCAACGCAGGACTCTTTAAACTCAATTATTCTAGTGGAAAAACTGAGAACAGACAATTTAAGTTATCTGATTCAAAAGTTCATATAAGTTTAACCGCCACATTTTAATTCGTTTCAATACCTTTGTACCATGGAGAAAGAAACCACAATATTTGGAATAAGAGCAATTATAGAAGCCATAAAATCTGGAGAGACCATAGATAAAGTTTTCATTCAGAAAGGATTACGCGGTGAGCTTTTTCAGGAACTGGAATTTATATTACGAAACGAAGGTATTAATTCATCTTACGTACCAATTGAAAAACTCAACCGTTTAACCAAAGGGAATCACCAAGGTGCAGTGGCACAGATTTCACCCATTGAATTTCACGATATTGATGAAATGGTTTTAAACGTCATAGAATCAGACAAAACACCTCTTTTCTTATTATTGGATCAATTAAGCGATGTTAGAAATTTTGGCGCCATTGTGCGTACTGCAGAGTGTACTGGAGTTTCAGGTATTATTATTCAGAAAAAAGGTGGAGCTCCTGTAAACGGCCATACTATTAAAACCAGTGCTGGTGCTATTTTTAAAATTCCTATTTGTAAGGTAGACCATATAAAAGATGCTGTTTTCCACATGCAATCTTCTGGTATAAAAGTGATTGCTGCTACGGAAAAAGCCAATGATTTTTTATATGATGTTTCTTTTGCTGAACCATGTGCAATTATTATGGGCTCAGAAGATCGTGGTATTAATCCTTCAGTCTTAAAAATAGTAGATGCACAAGCTAAACTTCCTATTTTAGGTGAAATTGAATCGTTAAATGTGTCTGTGGCTTGTGGTGCTTTTTTATATGAAGCGGTTAGGCAACGCCAATAACCTTTCATTCATCAGCTTTTTTCTTAAAAGTATATTTTATTTTTAAATTTTCATGAAGAGTTGAAGCAACTTTTGTGTCTTCATTTTCAATTTTAGATTCGATTTCAACTTCAGGTTCAAATTCAATAAAATTTCCGTCTGCATCAAAGTGTTTCATAAAGGGGTCATCCTCTTCGTTGTAATCTGGCTGTTCCCATTTATATCGCTCTGGTTTGGCAACTTGGTTTCTAAAAATTAAAGCAAACACCAAACCGGTTATTAACCCACTTAAATGGCCTTCCCAAGACATACCTATTTTAATAGGAAACACATACCAAATCATACTTCCATAAAGAAAAATGACCATGAGCGATAAGGCTATCAATCTATAGTGTTTAGCAAAAATTCCTTTAAAAAATATAAAACTCACCAAAACGTATATCAATCCACTTGCTCCAATATGATTTCCAGAATTACCAATCATCCAAGTTAAGAATCCTGATAACAGAACACCATAAAGCAAAACTTTCCAAGCAATTTTATTGTAGAAATAAAATAGTGCCAATGAAAGTACAAACAATGGAATTGAATTATTGTAAAGATGGTTAATATCTCCGTGCAAAAACGGACTTGTAAAAATACCTAAAAGTCCTTCGAGCTTTTGAGGTCTAATTCCAAAGGATTTTATACCATAGTCCACACGCACCTGATACCAAAACACCAACCAAATTGTGAACAATATCACCAATGGATAGACAATGACGCTATTGGAATATTTGAACTGTTGTTGTGCCATTTTATAATTTGTAAATCTTATCTCAAATTTATAACCAAAAGTAATAGATATGAAATATTGGCAGAACTCTTAAATAAATCACAGCGCTTATTAATGCATTTTGTAATTTTGAAAAATGAATATTCCTTTAGCCGAAAGACTACGTCCAAAAACATTAAATGACTATCTAAGCCAACAACATTTGGTGGGTAAAGATGGTATGCTTTACCAGCAAATTAAGAGTGGCGTGATTCCTTCATTGATACTTTGGGGACCACCAGGCATTGGCAAAACTACCTTGGCTAATATTATAGCCAATGAGTCTGAACGGCCTTTTTTTAAACTCAGTGCCATAAATTCTGGTGTAAAAGATATACGGGAAGTTATTGATAAAGCTAAAAAAAGCGGAGGATTATTTACGGCAAAAAATCCGATTTTGTTTATTGATGAAATTCACAGATTCAGTAAATCACAACAAGACTCTCTACTTGAAGCCGTTGAAAAAGGTTGGGTAACATTGATTGGTGCAACAACAGAGAATCCTAGTTTTGAGGTTATTTCTGCATTACTCTCAAGATGCCAGGTTTATACACTAAATGCTTTTAGTAAAACGGATTTAGAGGCCTTATTAAAGCGTGCTTTAACCGAAGACGAAACACTTTCAAAATTAAATATTGAATTAAAAGAAACAGAAGCACTTTTGAGGTTATCTGGTGGAGATGCAAGGAAACTCCTCAATATTTTTGAATTGTTAGTTGCTTCTTTTGAAGATCAACCCATTGTAATCACTAACGATTTGGTGATGAAACAGGTGCAGAGCAAAGCCGCACGATATGATAAAGCTGGGGAACAGCACTATGATATTATTTCGGCATTTATAAAATCTATTCGTGGTAGCGACCCCAATGCCGCTGTTTATTATTTAGCCAGAATGATTGAAGGTGGTGAAGACGTAAAGTTTATTGCCAGACGACTTTTAATTTTGGCAAGTGAGGATATTGGAAACGCCAACCCAACAGCTTTGGTAATTGCGAATAATACATTTCAAGCAGTGTCTATCATTGGTAATCCAGAATCTCGTATTATCCTGAGTCAATGCGCTACATATTTAGCAAGTTCACCCAAGAGTAATGCTGCCTACGAAGCTATTAATAAAGCACAACAACTCGTAAAGGAAACAGGTGATTTATCAGTACCGCTGCCTATTAGAAATGCACCAACTAAACTTATGAAAGAATTGGGTTATGGAGACAAATACAAATATGCACACAACTATGAAAATAATTTTGCATTGCAAGAATTCCTACCCGAAGAAATCGCTAAAACAAAACTTTACAATCCTGGAAACAATGCAAGAGAACAAGCACAACGAAATTACTTAAAAGCTCTTTGGAAGGATAAATATGGGTATTAAAATTTGATATTCATGATTTTTGAAGATTTATCAGTTCCATCATTTTCAGAGTATAGCCATTCCCCATCTTTTTTAAATACAATAGCATTTTTATCTTTAACAATAAAGACATCTTTTGCGGCTGTGTAAAACAACACCATAACTATTTTTGGTGAAGCATCTACGATTTGAAACCCATTATCAATGGCTTGCGCATAGTAAATTTCTTTAGTTTCTAAAGACTTTTTTTGGGGTCTTTTCAATTCTATTTTATCTCTTTTTTTATTTTTAACCGTTCCACTTTCTAGAATTATAGCATCTTTTGAAACGTTAGTCTCTAATTCTTTTGAGCCACCATCTTCTTTAATTTCTTGTACATATTTATAATCTAAATCCTGAAATGTTTTAAATGCTTCTCGTAAAGCTTCGTTATAAGCACGTTCATACCTCTTTATTCTTGACTCTCCAACTTTTGATTTTTTTACCACTTCACCAAAACAATCTTTTAAAATAATTTCAACTTTGGTTTTAAACAGATTGCCTTTTTCGTCATTAGCTTCTGTTGTTAATGCCAAACAGGGATTATTATTTAAGTCTTCTGGTAATTCCTCATCTGTAAAATAAGCCTCGTATCCGTACTTGTTAAATAGAAATTTAGTAATGGAGTTTAATTGATACTTATCCTCTGACTTTTGAAAATCAAATTTCTTTGGAACTAAAATATACTTATAGTCATTTATGCTTTTTTGCGCCATTGCGCATAAGCTAATTGTTACTATCGTAAAAAACAGAAGTAATTTTTTCATTGTTTATTTGTTTAAAGGTGATCTAATAAAGATTTTAAATTGGTAATTCTTTTATAACTGTGCTGATGCATATTCTTGTAATCAAAATGAATAGTATCCATTCCTGTAGCCAATGCTCCTTCAATATCTGCTTCTATATTATCTCCAATCATTATACTTTCATTTGGTTTGGCTTTTGCCAAATTTAAAGCAAAATTAAAGATTTTGGGGTTTGGTTTTTTAACTCCAACCATTTCTGAATTGGTAACCGTTACAAAGTAATCCCTAATTTTGGAGGTCTGCATTTTCTTCTCTTGTGCTTCTTCAAAACCATTGGTTATAATGTGCAATTCGTATTTTTTCTTAAGATAATCTAGAATTTCAGAAGTGTAATCGAACAAGTAATTAAAACTTGAAAGGTGTGTAATGTAGCCTTCTGAAAGTTGCTGGATAACGTTGTCTTCAACCTTATAGTTAATTGCATCAAATGCCTCTTTTAATCTACCGTAACGCAAAGCGCTTTTTGTCACTCGTTCTTCTCGGTAAAGTTTCCAATAATTTAAGTTTATGGGTTCATAGACACTGAGAAAATCCTCTAATCTTACTTTAATATTATTCAGTTTAAAAATTTTTTCAAACGTTAATCCTGAATTTTTATCAAAATCCCAAAGCGTGTGGTCTAAATCAAAAAAAACATGTTTTATGTTATGCTTCATCTGCTGAGTTCAATATTAAATTAAAAAGTGCTCTAAAGCCTTTCCAACGGTTTAAATCACTAAATGAATAATTATGGAATATTGGCGTAAAAGTACCATTTACGGCCTTTACCTCATCAATTAATTTTTGGAGGTGTTCTGTTTTATCGAGTTGAGATTGGTACTTTAAGAGGGCAAAATCCATACAACTATATGGGTTGATTTGCAATGGTGTCTGCACTTCGTAATCTAGGTCATAGAACTGAAATGGTGTACAGGTACCTGCCCTAAAACCGAGCCTATCTATGTAACCCATTGTGTAGTCTTGATTAATCTCTAATTCAATTAAATTACGATATGATGATGGTAAATTCAATTTGGAAAACGAATGACGTACAGCCTTTAAATCCGTATTTACAATGTTTTCTAATTTTTCTTTTTCTTTTTTTAATATTGAAATATCATCAAGCGAAAGGTAAGAGGCTTTTATACCAACATCACAATAGTCGGCCACTGATTTAATAAGCGATACAAACTCTTTTTTATTAGTGCTAATATTTTTATCATAGGTTGAATAATCGCCTACCAAAAACATAACGATAAATTTAAACCCAGATTTTTTCTGACGGTTTATTAACCATTTAAAGGTATCGTATGGATCGCGTTTAAAGCCCATAAGAACCAGGTAGCGATTATACAATTGTCCTAGCCTTAGATGCCCTAGGTCATTTAACGTTCCTCCCACTGTTCTTAATAATCCTTTTTTTCTAAAGTAATATGCAGATGGCACATCAATAACTGGTTTAACTTTGTATTGTCGTTCTGGAAATTCATATTCAGGAAACCGTTCAACCAAAACTGCTTTTAATTTATAGGCCCAAATATCTACTACAGGCTGTCCTAAAAACTTGTTATTATACGCCAAACTTTCGGTGACCATAAATCTGCCAAATTCATCTTTTACATGAGGCAAATACTCTTCGTAACGTGACAGTAAATAAAACGAAGCGGCAAAAATATCAAAGGGTAAATCGCTACGCTCACTCGTTGGGAAAAACCCTTTGGTATTTTCCCATTTCTGTGGATTGATATCTATATCAGACAGTCCTGTTTCAAACAACAACTCGTTGCTCCTAATAAACAATTCGTTGCTCAATGGCTGTTTAGTGTAGCTCATTTTTATACTATCATGAGCAATAAAATCTTCTACTTTTGAAGTAAAATCAACATCCAATCCCAAAATGCGTTTGCACACATGTTTAAAGGTGTATTTTAAACGCGGCGTAATTTTATGTGAGTAAACTAATAGCATTATTTGGTAAGGGAAATTAAGTTTAGGTCTTTAAAGTAAATTTTCATCAGCAAAACTAAAGTAAGCTTTCTCAGTTACAATTAAATGATCTAATATTTTTATATCTAAGCTTTCTGCAGCTATTTTCAATTTTTGTGTAATATTTTTATCGGACTCACTGGGTTTTAATGTACCTGACGGATGGTTATGACAGAGAATTAAACCCGTTGCCCCAACCTCTAGCGCATTTTTTAAAACTAAACGCACATCTACCAAAGTACCTGTGATGCCTCCTTTGCTTAATTGATTTTTCCGAATGACTTTATTTGAGTTATTGAGGTAGAGAATCCAGAATTCTTCATGTGGTAATTCTCCCAATATGGGTTGCATTACATCATATACAGAACGACTCGACACTATCTTTTCTACATGCTTAACATCTTCCAACCGTCTCCTCCTTCCCAATTCTAATGCACCAACAATTGTTATGGCTTTTGCTTCACCAATACCTTTAAATTCCATTAACTGCTTTATAGATAATTTCCCCAAAGCGTTAAGGTTATTGTCAACACTAGCCAAAATACGCTTACACAAGTCCACGGCACTTTCATCTCTATTGCCAGAACCTATAAGAATAGCTACTAACTCTGCATCACTTAATACGGCTTTTCCTTTGTCTCTTAGCTTTTCTCTTGGCTGATCGTCTTGCGACCAATTTTTAATTGAAAACGAAGTCGGTTTTTCTGACATGCACTAAAGATAAAAAATTGTAAATTCGGAGTATCATTAAATTCAAATATTATGCAATCTATTTTTGAAGAACAGGCATATAACGCTCTAAAATTAAGATTAGGCAAATTTAAGTGAAGACTCAGAGCCCAACTGGGGAAAGATGAATGCTGCCCAAATGATATGGCATTGCCAAGGCCCTCTTAATATTATACTACAGAAAAACGATTATGGCATGAAACCTAATTGGTTTGCTAAAGTCTTTTTCAAAAAATCACTTTACAATGATAAACCTTGGAGAAAAGGTTTGCCAACAGCAAAGTTTTTAAAAACAAAAGAAGATAAAAATTTTAAGATTGAGAGCGTAAAACTCGGAGCGCTCATAGATGAAACTTATAATCAACGAGATAAAACCGAAAGGGAGCCGCATCCTGCATTTGGTTATTTTACTTCGCAACAATGGGGACAAATGCAGTACAAACATTTAGACCATCATTTTAGGCAATTTAGAGTGTGACTCAGAAAAACTCAATATTAAGCAATTGTAAATTTTAAATCATTTGTATCCACCAAAACAACGTCATAATTGATAAGATTGATTGATACTAGAAACCTAATTGTAGGACATACTAATTGGTTTTTAGTTGACACAATTAATGCACTTATTTTTAACTTATTATATATATTTTATCTTTAAAAAATAGAATTAGTATATGAAAAAAGCTAAAATGAACTTTAACGCCACATGGTCCATGGCAGTTGGTGGCATGATAGGCGGTGGTATTTTTTCTGTGCTGGGAGTCATAATAGAATCTGCCGGCCAATGGGCTTGGTTAAGTTTTATTATTGCAGGCTTAATAGCACTAATTTCAGCTCATAGTTATAGTCAACTTTCTATGAAATACAATGAAGGTGGTGGTGCTTTTACATTTTTAAGAAAAATAAACCATCAAGGTTTTGCTGGAAGCCTTTCATGGATTCTTATTCTTGGCTATATATTAACCATGTCTGTCTATGCATTTACATTTGGTCATTATGTAGCTCATGTCATTGGAGGAGAAAATTGGCTTCCAAGGGTATTAGCTGTAACAATAATCGCAATTTTAACTTTAATAAACCTCAGAGGAGTTGGTAATGCTTCTATGTTAGAAATTATAACAGTTTATGGAAAACTTGCTGTATTAATTGGTTTGGCTATTTTAGGAATCATAGAATGGAACCCAGAACAATTAACAGAAGGTATTAGTCCAAAACCTTGGCATGCGGCAATCGTGGGAGCAGGAACCATTTTTATGGCATACGAAGGTTTTCAACTCTTATCCTACGATTATGAAGATTTAAAAAACCCTAAAAAAACATTAAAAAAAGCTACAATTTGGGCAGTAATCAGTGTAATTCTAATCTATCTTTTGGTTACTCTAGGCACTACAATGCTCGTTGGAGCAGAAACATTAATTGAAAAAAAAGAAATAGCTTTAGCTATAGCAGGTAAAAAAGCTTTTGGCTTGGCAGGATTAATAATTGTTACTGTAGCTGCAGCTTTTTCTACCGGTTCTGCAATTAACGCCACACTCTTTTCTACTGGCAGATTAATGGAAAGTGTAGCAAAGAAAAAAGATTTACCTCATTTGTTTGTAAAAGAGAATGACGAAATGGTTCCGATTTACTCAATAATTGCTATTTCAATATTTTCTGGCGCATTGGCCGTTATTGGTAGTTTAGGCAGCTTGGTTGATGCTGCGAGTATCATCTTCCTATTTACCTTTGGCATTGTAAACTTTTTAGCATATAAACAGAGGGTAAAATTAAAATGGATTTGTTTATTTGGCAGTATTGCCTGCGGTTTGGCTATTATAGCAGACATCATAGTACAGGTACAAAAAACACCGTTTGCTATTATTGGACTTATTTTAATTTCGGTAGCCTTGTTTGTTTTTAGGCCTTATTTACTTCGTAAAATGAACTAACTAAAAAACATCCCATATCTCCTTCTCAAATTTTAATCAAGATTTACTGATTTTTTAGTGAGGCTATTTACCTCATCTAAACCAAAACCTTCAGAATTCATTATTCCTACAAAATGAGACTTATCCAAACGTCTTGTTAAACCTTTTAAATTGGTGCTATTAATGCATATTTTTGTCATTCTAAAAGTGCAAAAACATGAAGACAAGTCATATGCTAAATTATATAAAAGAGGTCATTAAAAATATGCCAACGGACTGGTTGAATTTAACAACCCATAGGTTAGACATTTACAACGAAGCATTAGCCAAATCACAGTTTTTAAATCAGTTTGAAACTTTGTACAATGCTAATAACTCTGCTGCTTCTGCATTAGAAGAATTGCCTACAGCCTATGATTATATCCGTTTAGGCCATCCATTGTCTTCTGTACTAGAATGGTCTATAGCCAACTTACACCAATTAAAACCAGAAAACGTCATTAGCTTTTCATCGCAAACAGTTCCTGTTTTGGCAATTCTGAGAAAAAATCTGTTAGAAAACAAAAACACGCAAATTTTATATATCGATAAATTACCAAAGGCTTTTGATGCCAAATTAATAAAACGTGTTTATGGATATAATTTTAATTTGAAAAAAATTGAAGAGGAAACTGCCATTTCTGACTTCAATGGAAGTACTGTTTTCATTACAGAACAAAATGAAGTCAGCACCACTGAACTCAATTCCAACATTGATTTTTACGTCAATCTCTGTGGTCATCTTGGTAGTATTTTAATAGTAAATGGTGAAGAAAACGAAGAGTATATCTCAGATATTCAACATGTACGACGACGAGAAACCATTGCCATGACTCCAGCCAATAGTCTTACTGCCTTAAAATCGTTAACTGAGCAGTCTGTGATTGATGTTCAGAAAAATGATACTGGTAATAAGACAACTGTACAAAATTTACTAAAAGACATTACAAACACAACCACTAAACCACTCATTGCGTCAAGCGGACTTTCTATTCAATATGCAATTATGATGGGTCTAGTGCATAATGCCCTAGAAAACCATAAAGGAAAAGCAATTAAATTTATTGTACCTCCAAATTGCTATGGTGGCACCAATGATCAAGCACGGCGTGTAGCTGCATGCCTTGATAATGTGGAGGTGGTAGATTTGCCTGTAGATGGAGACAACGACATGGTAAAAAGCATCAATACTGTGTTAACCAAAATAGCACAAGACGATGCTGTGCCTTACATTATTGCAGAAATTCCGACCAACCCAAGAGTAGAGGTTCCTAACCTTGAAAAATTGAAAGCAGCTTTAAGTGCAGAACGAAAAACTGCTAATGGAGACACTGCTATTGATCCTGTTTTTATTTTAGATCAAACTTTTTGCCCAAATGTGCACTTTTTAGGAGAAGGCGACATACTTTCTACAGTAAGGGCAATATCTTATGCCAGTGGATCTAAATTTCCAAGTGGTGGCAAATGTACAGCTGGTTATGTTGTTGCAAATAAAAAAGCAGAAGGATTGATGGAAAAGCTAGAACTCCACCTACAGCTATGCGATAACGAGGCCACAAATCTTCAGTTGCAAATATTAGCCGAACAATTACCTTCTATGAATCAAAGAATAGAGGACGCTTATAAAAACACTCGTGAATTTGTAAATTTTATTGAGGAAACATTACCTAATGCTAAAATCAACTTTGTATCCGAAGAACTTGCGGAACAAGGTTTCACTCCATCGGTTTTTTCATTAGATCTTCCTACAAAAGGCAACACTGCTGAAGAAAAAGAAGCTTATAAAAGAAAACTGAATCATAAACTAATCAATTTAATGATTACTGAAATCCCTAACGAGAGTAAGTACTGTGTAAGTTACGGACAACTAAAGGGTTGCTATTGGACGATTCCTGCGACCTCAACACAAGGCACAACCAAAGAAGGTGACAAGGATTACATTGCACGTGTTTCTCTATCTCCAGATTTGGATTTGGAAAAGCACAAGGAGGTTTTTTTAGAGTTTGTTGAGGAGATTTAAATATTGAAATTCAATATTTTACAATTTGACTTTCTCAAAATTTCAACGAACTTCGCTATCGACTGATATAAGTCATTAAAACGACGTCATATCATTAAAGTTGTAGATAATGCAAAAAAACCAACCACAGATAAAAAGAGTAAATAATAAATTATATTTGCTTAATGGCAACAAGGATTGAAAATATAAATTCTGAAATTATAAACTGGGCAATTACTAGAGCAGGTAATAGTTTAGAAGAATTTTATGCGGATAATCCAGATGTTTTAGATTGGATTGAAGGAAATAAAAAACCTACTATAAAACAATTAGAAAACTTCACTCATAAAGTTCACGTTCCTTTTGGCTATATGTTTATGAATGAGCCACCAAAAGAAGAAATACCTATACCTTTTTTCAGAACTGGAGCTGCACCTAGAGAAAAAGTTTCTCTAAATGTTTATCATACTATCCAAATCATAAAAGACAGACAAAATTGGTTAACAAATTACTTACAAGAAAGCGGTTATCCTGATTTAGAATTTGTTGGAAAATACAATGACAACTCTGATCATAAAGAGATTGCAAATGACATAAGGAATACCTTAAAACTACCTGTTAACTGGGCAAGTAAACTTGGCACTTGGGAACAAGCTTTAGATTATTTGACTTTACAAATTGAAGAAATTGGAATAATTCTCAATTTTAATGGAATTGTGGGGAACAATACTAGAAGAAAAATTTTAGTTGAAGAATGTAGAGGGTTTGTTCTAGTGAATAACCTGTCTCTTATACACATCTCCGAGCCCACGAGACCGAGGCTGATCTCG
>CAJXVG010000076.1 GCA_913061495.1 uncultured Winogradskyella sp. | reverse complement strand
ATCTACACGTAAGGAGTCGTCGGCAGCGTCAGATGTGTATAAGAGACAGGGTCATTACCGTGTTTTTATGACATTTAAAATTGATGAAAATGGTAATATTATTGATGCTAAAGCGAGAGGTCCGCACAAACTAATTGAAGAAGAAGCCAAAAGAGTTGTGCAATTATTACCAAGGTTTAAACCAGGCATGATAAGAGGCAAACCTGTAGTTGTACCTTATTCCGTACCTATTGTATTTCAAGTAGAAAATAAGCAAGGAAAGAAGAATTAAGGTGTACTATATACTCATTAAAAAAAATAAATGACCTAACCTAATCACTTTAATTTAAAGTGCTCAAAAATATGGATTAAATTCCCCAAATTAATAGTCATTTCAAACCGCTTTAAATACAGACTTTAAAAAGTTCCTTTTTTTAAACTCAGACTCTAAACTGGCTATAATGATTTAACGAAAATGATGTATCTTTATCTTATAAAATAGCATATATGTTCGGAAAGAAAAAAACGAATTCTTCAATAGATAAAGATCAATTAGAACTCATAGAAAACGCTCAAAAACGCGTAAGGCAAAAGAAGAGACTATACATTCATTTTGTCATTTTTTTAATTGGTGCTGTATTTTTAATACTGGCTAATACAGTTTTGGGTATTGGAGAAAATTTTAAAATTGCAGGAATAGATTGGTTTGTCTATGCCATAATACTTTGGTTATTTCTCTTTATTTACCATTTTGTAAATGTTTTTATCACCAACAAGTTTATGGGTAAAGACTGGGAAAAACAACAATTAGACAAGTTAGTTTCACAGCAAGAACAACGAATAGAAAAACTAAAACAAAAGTTTACCAAAGAAGAAACTGAGATAGCAAAATCAGAAGTTTACAATCAAGGAAAGCTAAAAGAGAACAGTTCTGAAAAAAAAAAACCTAGTGAACTGACCATTATTGTAGCTGCCGGAGAATCTAATGCTATTGGAAAAGACAATGACTTAATTTGGCACTTAAGTGATGACCTTAAACGATTTAAGTCACTAACCAACGGCCACCATATAATTATGGGTCGAAAAACGTTTGAAAGCTTCCCAAAACCACTACCTAATCGCACACACATCGTAATTACTAGGCAGACTAATTATAATGTTCCCGACGGAGTTATAGTTGTAAACAATCTTGAAGATGCTTTAGATGCTGCAAAAAAAGACAGTCAACCGTTTATAATCGGTGGAGGAGAAATCTACAGGCAATCCATGGATTTTGCTGACAAGTTAGAAATAACAAGAGTACACAGCACTTTTGAAGAAGCAGATACATTTTTTCAGCCAATAGATAAAACCAAATGGGTAGAAGTAAGCCGAAAAACCCACGATGCTGACGATAACCATGAGTATTCTTTTTCTTTTATAACATATCTGAGGAAGTAAATTTTCAGAGTAAGTATGCGTCTGTATTCAATTTATAATTTTCATGGTTAAAACATTTCAACTTCGCATTACATTACAAGAGGAAAAGTACGCTAATGTCCTTTTAAATAAAGCATCACAGGCTTTAAATATAAAAGCAGATGAGATTACGGGAGTCAAAGTTCTAAGAAAATCCATTGATGCACGTAAGCGAAACATTATGTTTAACTATAAAGTTGAAGTTTATATCAATGAACCTGTACCTGAAAATTCAGATTATCATTTTGAGTATAAAGATGTTTCCAATGCAAAACCAATTCATATAATTGGTTTTGGTCCTGCAGGTATGTATGCAGCTTTGCGCTGTATTGAATTGGGTTTTAAGCCCATTGTTTTAGAGCGTGGTAAAAATGTGCAAGACCGTCGTCGTGATTTAAAAGCCATTAACCAAGACCATTTTGTAAACGAAGATTCTAATTATTGTTTTGGTGAAGGTGGTGCAGGCACATATTCTGATGGGAAACTATATACCAGAAGTTTAAAACGAGGAGATGTTAGAAGAATATTTGAAAACCTAGTGTTTCATGGAGCAACAGATCAAATTTTGGTTGATGCCCATCCACATATTGGGACTAATAAACTTCCAAAAGTGGTTCAGAATATAAGAGAAACCATTTTAAAATATGGAGGAGAAATTCATTTTGAAACACGAGTCACAGACTTCACAATTAAAAATGAAAAAATTACTGCCATACAGCTTCAAAATGGAAACGAACTTAATGTTGAAAAAGTTATATTAGCCACAGGCCATTCTGCTAGGGATATTTTCTATTTATTAAATGATAAAAATATAAAACTTGAAGCAAAATCGTTTGCTATGGGAGTGCGTGTTGAACATCCACAACAAATTATAGATGGCATTCAATACCATTGCAAAGGTGAAGCCAGAGATGAAGTTTTACCACCTGCTGCTTATAGTTTGGTACAACAGATTAATGATAAAGGAGTGTATTCGTTTTGTATGTGTCCTGGCGGTTTTATAGTTCCTGCTGCTACGGCTAATGGAGAAGTTGTGGTGAATGGGATGTCTCCATCTAAACGAAATAACAAGTTTGCCAATTCGGGTATTGTTGTAGAGATTAATGCCGATAAAGATTTATATAAGTATGAAAAATTTGGTGCGCTAAAAGGTTTAGAATATCAAAAAGATTTAGAACGTTTAGCCTTTACAGCTGGCGGAAGAAAACAATCTGCGCCTGGACAACGACTAACCGATTTTGTAGAAGGAAAGCTATCAAATAGTTTAAACGAAACCTCGTACCAGCCTGGTTTAAATTCTTCACCAATGCATTCTTTATTACCTAAATTAATTGGAAGCTCATTACGAAAAGGATTTAAAGCTTTTGGAGAAAAAATGAAAGGTTATTATACTGTAGAAGCTAATGTTATTGGTGTAGAATCTCGCACTTCATCTCCCGTAAATATTCCAAGAACTGAAACTTTAGAACATACTCAAATTATTAATTTGTATCCTTGTGGAGAAGGAGGCGGTTATGCTGGTGGTATTGTTTCTGCAGCTATGGATGGAGAGCGTTGTGCTGAAGCAGCATGTTCTTAAAGTTTTCAGTCTCAGTAGTCAATCAGGTACTAACTAAAACTGTAACTGACTACCTTTAATGGATTCCAATATTATTCCTATTTTTGCAACTTAAATTGAAACATAAATGAACGCATATATATTTCCAGGTCAAGGTGCCCAGTTTTCAGGGATGGGATTAGATCTTTACGAAAATTCACCTTTAGCACAAGAGTTGTTTGAAAAAGCCAATGATATTTTAGGTTTTCATATTACAGATATTATGTTTGAAGGCTCTGCAGAAGACCTTAAACAAACCAAAGTAACTCAACCAGCTATATTTTTACACTCTGTTATTTTAGCAAAAACGCTTGGTGAAAATTTTAAACCAGATATGGTTGCAGGCCATTCACTTGGTGAATTCTCAGCATTAGTAGCTGCGGGAGCATTGACTTTTGAAGATGGTTTAAAGTTAGTGTCCCAACGTGCACAAGCCATGCAAAAAGCCTGTGAATTACAACCAAGCACAATGGCTGCCGTTTTAGGATTAGATGATGATGTCGTTGAAAAAATATGTGCAACAACAGAGGGAGTTGTAGTTGCTGCCAATTACAATTGTCCAGGACAACTTGTAATCTCTGGTGAAACCGAAGCTATAAATAAAGCATGTGAAGCTTTAAAAGAAGAAGGGGCAAGACGCGCTTTAGTATTACCAGTTGGTGGTGCTTTTCACTCTCCTTTGATGGAGCCAGCTAGAGAAGAATTAGCTGCTGCAATTGAAAATACAACTTTTAGCAAACCTAATTGCCCAATTTACCAAAACGTTACGGCATCTGCAGTAACTGATGAAAATGAAATAAAGGCTAATTTAATTTCACAATTAACCGCTCCTGTCCGTTGGACTCAATCCGTGCAACAAATGGTTGCTGATGGAGCAATTCACTTTACAGAAGTTGGACCAGGAAAGGTTTTACAAGGGTTAGTAAAGAAAATACACAGAGATGCTGAAACAGCATCAGCTAGTTTAGAAACTAACGCCTAAAACTTTCTTATTTTGAATAGAAATATATTTATTACGCTTCTCATTGTTTTCAATATTGCCATTGACCAAATTTCAAAAGTTTGGGTTAGAGCAACGATTAAAAAAAGAGAAGTCATTGAAGTTATTGGAGATAATTTTATTCTTACCAACGTTGAAAACAAAGGAGCGTTTTTAGGAATGGGAAGTGATATGAATGAAACGTTACGCCTCATTTTCCTCCTTATTTTACCAACCTTAGTACTCGGTTATGTAATTTATTATATCATAAAAACAAAAGAATTAGACCGTTTGAGTTTAATTGCGTTTTGCTGTATTATTGGAGGAGGAATTGCTAATGTCTTTGACCGCATTGCATTTGGTAAGGTCACCGACTTTTTCTTTATCGATTTAGGTGGTGTGTTTAAAACAGGAATATTTAATGTAGCCGACATGTCCGTTACTACAGGAATGATTATGTTGTTATTCAGTGGTATATTTAGAAGTAAGAAGAATACTTCTGAAGAAACAAAAACTACTACTTAATTCTAGCCACACGGCAATCGTCACAATCTTTTACTTCTCCGTAATATGTGTCACGGTATTTATGAAGTGTTTTATACGGAATACTTAAAAAACGTTTTTTAATGTAAGTAACGTTGGTGTGTAACACTCCCATTTTTTTTGAAAATCGACCTTCTTGCTTGGTTTTTCGTTTTATGCTTATCAGTTTCATTGGTTATCCTTTATCATTCAATTAACAAAATAACGAAGAGAACCAATCAATTGCAAATTTGAAACGTTAAAACATTATAAAGTTAAAAACCCATTATCATATTGAAAATCAGACACTACCATAATTGTCAAATTCACAATTTAACACTAAATTTGTTAGGGATTTTGAAAATGAGATTCTTTCTAAAAACACTTAATTCTTATAAATTACACCGTTTTTCATAACAAAACTGACCTTTTCCATAGTTGAAATAGTCTTGGTCGGATCATTATCTACAGCAATAATATCTGCAAAATAACCTTGTTTTATTTGTCCAATTTTATCTTCCATATTTAATATCATAGCTCCCGTAACCGTGGCGCTTTGTAAAGCCTCAATAGCAGGCATGCCAGCCTCGACCATATAACCAAACTCTTTGCCGTTGTCACCATGATAGAACACTGCTGCATCAGTACCAAAGGCAATTCCAACACCAGCTTTATATGCTCTAGAAAACATATTTTGAATTTTTGGACCAATATCCAATGCTTTTGGAACAATAACATCTGGATAGTAATTTGAAATTTTTGCTTTTTCAGAAACAAATTTACCAGCAATTATAGTTGGCACTAAATAGACGTCATTCTTTTTCATCAGCTCCATGGTTTCTGCACTCATCATTGTGCCATGTTCAATGGTTTTTACTCCACCTAAAATAGCGCGCTGCATACCTTCATCTCCATGTGCATGTGCTGCAACGTGAAATCCATAATCTTTAGCCGTATCGCAAATTGCTTTAATTTCTTCAACCGTAAATTGAGGGTTTTGTCCGCTTTTAGCAACACTCAATACTCCTCCTGTTGCAGTTATTTTAATTAAATCTGCACCGTTTTTATAGCGTTGTCTTACCGCTTTTTTAGCATCCTCTACTCCATTTACAACACCTTCTTTAGGTCCTGGATTACCCATAAGACTTTGCTTAGCTCCGTTTGTTGGGTCTGCGTGCCCACCAGTTGTTGCCAAAGATTTTTCAGCAGTGAAGATTCTTGGACCTTTTACCTTTCCTGCGTTTATTGCATTTCGTAGTGCTACATTGACGCCTGAGCCACCTAAATCCCTAACTGTTGTAAAACCATTCAGTAAGGTAATTTCAGCATATTTTAGGGAGTTAAAAGCCACATCTGCGTCGTTTAAGGTGTAATCTTCTAAATAGGATTTTGGGTTAGTTTCACTTTCAATATGAACGTGCATATCAATTAAACCAGGCATCACAGTTTTAGATTTTAAATTAACCACAACATCATTTGAATTCTTTGGATTTATATAACCATCTTCAACTGATTTAATGATGTTTTCTGAAACAACAATCGTTTTTTCTGACAGAACTTTACCCGATTTTGTGTCAATTAATTTACCACAATGTAAATAGGTGTTTTGCGCTGTTGCCGTAAATGTAAACACCAAAATGAGCAAATTGACTAAAGTCTTCATATGTTGAAATTTATTTATTTCTTATTTTCTGTTCCCATTTCCATGCAGATTCCATAGCATCATCCAATGTTAGTTCTGTTTTCCAACCTAAGGTTTTGTTTGCTTTTGTAGTCTCGGCATATGCTGCTATAACATCACCTTCTCGTCTTCCAACAATTTCGTATTTTAACTTTTTATCAGAAACTTTTTCAAAGGATTTAATCGCTTCTAACACAGAACTCCCTTTTCCTGTTCCTAAATTAAAAACTTCGTAATTTGATTTATTATTTTTTTCTAATAAACGCTGTAAAGCTACAACATGGGCTTTAGCTAAATCAACTACGTGAATATAATCCCTAACGCATGTGCCATCTTCTGTCGGATAATCTCCACCGAAAACAGAAAGCTGCTCTCTTAGTCCTATAGCCGTTTGTGTAATATAAGGCACTAAATTTTGAGGCACTCCTATAGGCAACTCTCCTATTTCTGCTGAAGGATGTGCTCCTATTGGATTAAAATAACGCAATGCAATGCTTTTTAATTTATCGTTGACTTTACAGGCATCTTTTATAATCTCTTCCCCAATTTGTTTTGTATTACCGTATGGAGATTCTGCTGGTTTTACAGGAGCATTTTCAGTAATTGGTAATTCATCTGCTTGACCGTAAACGGTACAAGATGAACTGAAGATGAAGTTTTGATGGTTGAGTTTTCCAATTTCTTGAAGTATATAGACCAATGTGCTAATGTTGTTTTCATAATACATCAATGGTTTTTTTACACTTTCTCCCACCGCCTTACTTGCGGCAAAATGAATAACACCAGCAATGTCATTATGCTTTTTGAAAAAATTCTGAACATCTGCTTTTTCCTTTAAATCCAATTTTTCAAACTGAGGCTTTTTACCTGATATTTTTTCAATTCCCGATAAAACATCCAATGAAGAATTACTTAAATCGTCAATAATTACAACATCAAAATTTTCTTTTTGAAGTTCAACAACGGTATGTGAACCAATGAAGCCTAGGCCACCTGTTACTAATATTTTCATTTTTTATTTATTATTGATAAAGTTTAAAACCGTAGATGTTATAAATTCAATTTGATCATCATCTAATTCGGTGTGCATTGGCAATGAAATTACAGATTGAACTAAATCATTTGTTACTTTAAAGTCAGCTTCATTATAGCGTTCGTCTGTGTATGCTTTTTGTTTGTGCAATGGAATTGGATAATATACACCACATGGAATATTCTTTTCTTGTAAATGCGCAACTAATGCATCTCTATCTACATTTTTTAAGTTTAATGTATATTGATGAAATACATGGTAATCATCACTATCCTTATCCTCTAAACCTGTTGGTGTAATTATATTTGGATGATTTTTAAATGCTTCATTATACTTTTTGGCTGCATTTCGTCTTGCTGTGTTATACTTATCGAGGAGAGGTAATTTTGCATCTAAAACTGCTGCTTGAATAGAATCTAACCTTGAATTAACTCCAACAACATCGTGATGATATCGCTTATACATCCCATGGTTTACAATACCTCTAATTGTATGTGCCAAATCATCATCATTAGTAAAAATAGCTCCACCATCACCATAACAACCCAAATTTTTAGAAGGGAAAAATGAGGTTGAAGCAACATCACCTATAGCTCCGGCTTTAGTTTTACTCCCATCTTTATGGGTGTAACTTGCACCAATAGCTTGCGCGTTATCCTCTATAACATATAGGTTATGCTCTTTTGCCAAAGCCATTATTTCATCCATATCTGCTGGCAAACCATATAAATGAACAGGGACAATTGCTTTTGTTTTTGGTGTAATTGCTTTTTTTATAGCCTCAACATCTATGTTAAAAGTAACAGGATCTACATCTACTAAAACGGGAGTTAGTTGTAGTAAAGCTATAACCTCAACGGTTGCCGCAAAAGTAAAATCTGCGGTTATAACTTCATCACCTGGTTTTAAACCTAAACCCATCATAGCTATCTGCAAAGCATCGGTTCCGTTTGCACAAGGAATAACGTGCTTAACACCCAAATAATCTTCTAAATTTTTTTGAAATTGATGCACCTTTGGACCATTAATAAAAGCCGCACTATTCATCACTTCTTCTATTGAAGGATCTACTATATCTTTAATTTTGGCATATTGACCCTGAAGGTCTACCATTTGTATTTTTTTCATTCTGAAGATTCTATTTTGAAAATTGTAATAAGCCAAGGCTCTTAGCGAAAATACGAAAATGTACGCGCTATGCCAATGCATTTAATTGAAAGAACTGTATTTTAGCACAAATCTTTATTTTTGAGACAACTTTATTCCATAGGGATTTATATCGCAAGCCTACTTATAAAGGTTTTAGCACTATTCAACACCAAACTAAAACAAGGTGTAGTAGGCAGAACAGAAACGTTTAAAAAGCTTAAAAACAACCTAAAGCCAAATGACAAAACCTTTTGGTTTCATTGTGCATCTTTGGGTGAATACGAACAAGGCTTACCTGTTTTTGAAACTTTAAAAAAAAAGCATCCTCACTATAAAATTGTATTGTCATTTTTCTCTCCTTCGGGTTATGAAATCAGAAAAAATACACCTATTGCAGATGTCGTTGTTTATATTCCGTTTGACACAAAAAAGAATGCGAAGCGGTTTTTAGACATTGTAAACCCAGATTATGTCATTTTTGTAAAGTATGAGATTTGGCCTAATTTTTTGTTTGAAATAAAACGACGAAACCTAAAGGCAATTTTAATTTCGGCTGTTTTTAGAAAACAACAAAGCTTTTTTAAATGGCAAGGTGGCTTTATGAGGTCTGCTCTCTTTGCTTTTCAGCATATTTTTACTCAAAACGAAAATTCAAAAAAACTACTTGAAACTATTGGTTACACGAATGTTTCAGTTTCAGGTGACACAAGGTTTGATCGTGTTAGCAATCAATTACTTGTTGACAATACTGTTTCATTTATTGAAGATTTTAAAAACGGAAAGTTGTGTGTTGTTATGGGTAGTACTTGGCCAGAGGACGACAAACTGTTTCTAGATTATATCAACACAAATGCTTCGAATGATTTTAAATTTATTATTGCACCTCATAACGTTAAGCCTAGCTACACAGCTTCTCTTAAAACACAAATCAATGCTAAGACTATTACTTTTTCAGAAATGGAAAATTCAAACCTAAGCGATTATAATGTTTTCATTTTAGATACCATAGGCTATTTAAGCAAAGTATACAGTTATGCAGACATTGCTTATGTTGGAGGTGGTGCTGGTAAAACAGGCTTACATAATATATTAGAGCCTGCTGTTTTTGGTATTCCTATAATTATTGGCAAAAATTATGGAAATTTTCCTGAAGCCGTTTCTATGGTAGAGTCCGAAGGTATAAAACCCGTTACTTCCTCATCTGAGTTTAATATGGCAATGGACAACTTGGTTAATAATCCAGAATTTAGAAAAAACAAAGGAGAGGCTTGTAGTCATTTTATAAATGAAAACAAAGGTGCTGTCATCCAAATTCTCAACTATATTCGTATATAACCAAGCTAGAACAGCTAATTTCCTGGAAAAAATGTTAAAGTTTGAATGAAATTAGTACTTTAGTGAATTAACTAAAATTAACACTAAAATTCTTAAAATGAAAAAAGTTGTATTAAGTTTAGCATTGGTTGCAATGCTAGGATTGTCATTCACATCTTGTAGAGAGACAAAAGCAGAAAACACAGTGGAAGAAGCTGCAGAAGACGCTGCAGAAGCTACTGAAGGTGCTATGGAAAAAACAGGTAAAGCTTTTGACAATGCTGTGGAAGAAACAAAAGAAGCAGGTGAATCTGTAGAAGATGCTGTAGATGAAATTGACGGTGACGATCAATAATCTATAAATTATACATTGAAGAAAAGACCTGATTTCTCAGGTCTTTTTTTATTTAAATAGTGTTGTTTGGTTAAATTCAAGCTCACTCGGTATTACTATGGTTTTTAATTCAGTATCCGTAGTAGTTATACTTTCAATAAGTAGATCCATTGACATTTTACCTATTTTAAATGCCATTTGATGCACTAAAGAAATTTTCGGATCTGAAAGTAATGGTGTGTTCTCATAACCAAAACCTATTACTGACAGATCTTTGGGAATATTTTTGCCTAATTTTTTTGCCATATTAATTGCAACAATGCCAGTAACATGATCTATTGATATTATGGCATCTATGTTAGGGTTTTCTTCTAAGTAATTGAGAATACTCTGTTCTACTTTATCATTATGGCTTAATCTAAGTACTTTAGGTTCTAAGTTTTGAGACTGCATGGCTTTGGTGTAACCATTAATTCTTAATTTACCTACACTTAGTTCTTCAATATTACTTAACAATAAAATTTGAGATCTCTTCTCTTTTTGTATAAGATGAAGTGTGGCATCAAACACAGATTGATAATCATCCACAATGATTTTGTTACAATCAACATTTTCCATTACCCTATCAAATAAAAGTATTGGGATATTGCTATCTATAACTTTTTGTAGATGTGCCGTATGGTTCTGTATTTGGCTTTCTCTTGCAACCGCAAGTATAAAACCATCTACACTACCATTAGCCAGCAATTCTAAACTGCGTTCTTCTTTATAAAGTGTTTCGTTAGATAGGCAGACAATTATATCATAATCACTATTTGCTGCTACAGATTCTATACCATGAAGCACTTCTGCAAAAAACGGATTGGTAACCGTTGGTAAAATAACACCAATTGTTCTGGTTTTGTTAGATTTTAACTGTTGTGCAATTCGGTTAGGCTTGTAATTGAGGTTATTTGCCAATTCCCTAACACGTTTTTTAGTGTTTTCACTTATCTCATGGCTATCATTTAATGCTTTTGAAACAGTTGAAACTGATATATTTAATAATTTAGCTAATTCTTTTAGTGTTGTCATATTAGTAAAATTATAAAAAAAAGAGCGTATTTAATACGCTCTTTTCATTGCTACTAATCTAAGCAAAAATTAGTTCTTCACCAACTTCACTGTTTTAATGCCATTAGCTGATGATATTTTTGCCAAATAAATTCCATTTTTTAAGCCAGATGCATCAATTTTAGCTTCATTTGTATTTGGTGTTAAATTAAAAACTTCTTTTCCCAAAATATCGTAAACACTAATTGCCGTAATATCCTTGTTATTGGTATTCACATTCCAAATAGAATTAGAAGGGTTTGGTGAGACTGATATGTTGCTTAATTCAAAGTTATCTACACTTAACACCAATTGATCAATATCTACCGTGCCTAAAGCTGATTCATCTGCTGGATCTGCAATAGCACCAGTTACACTAAAACCGTACTGAATAATAAATCCCGATTGCAATTCAGCAGCAGTTGCACTAACTGTAAAATCACCTGAAGATGGCAATGTTACTGTATTATTGGTTACTGCGGCAAAACCATTGTTTGGGTCCAACGCTTTAATAAAAGCAATAGCGGTGTAATCAGCGTCTAAATTATGTCCTGTTACTGTACCACTAAAATTCAAGTCTGAACCTGCCAATGCGTTGTCTTCAGCAAAGGAGTTCAATTCTACATTTTTATTCGGCACCATAGGTGAAGAAAACCAATCAGGATTCCACTCAGCACAAAAAGTCTCTCCACAAGGCGTGGCATCATTATCAGCCCAAATTTGAAAATTAGGTGCTAAACTAATGGATGTACTTGTAGGGAATGTAGCCTTTAAAATGGGCAAATCGTATTGAAAGCCAAAAGCATAACTGTCATCAGATAAATTAAACACATTGACATATCCATTTGTTATATTGGATGCATCTATGGTAACATTGTTTTGGGAATATCCCAAAAAAGAAATAAGCAATAAAATAAAAGTAATTTTTTTCATGATAAAGTATTTAAATTAATTAATATTAGAGCTCAACTACTTTTACATAGTCGATGACAAACTCTTGAGGGAAAATAGAATCATCAACCTGTGGACCTCCAAAATTTCCGCCTATTGCCAAATTCAGTAAAATATAAAAAGGCTTATTGAAAGGCCACGTCTTATCATTTTTTACGTCAGGAGAGAAAACATAAACTTCATCATCTGTCTCTTATACACATCTCCGAGCCCACGAGACCG
>CAJXVG010000075.1 GCA_913061495.1 uncultured Winogradskyella sp. | reverse complement strand
ACGTAAGGAGTCGTCGGCAGCGTCAGATGTGTATAAGAGACAGCAATAGTTTTTGATGTGTTTTTAACTTGATTTTTTAAGGACGCAATGTTGAAATCTGAATAGCCAACATGGATGGCGTTTTTAATATGGCTCACTTTATATTCAGCAGTTTCTCGTGCATCAAGAATAATGGCGTGGCTTTTTGGCATAGCTAGTTCTTGCACAGAAATGTAGGGAACAGAACCTGTATTGTAAGTTTTCAACAATTCTGAAATAGAATCTTGGCCAAACCCAAATGAGCTTATAATGAGGCAGAAAAATAGGGTCAATGATTTCATTTTAGTTTAGTTCTAATTTAGGTCTTAATCCTTACAAGATAAGTGCTTTTCCTTGTAATAAACGTTCGGCTTCTGGTAATATTTCCATATTATCCCAAATACCTGAAGTTATGGTTTTCGCATAAGATTCTGGGAGCAATCCGTTTAACATTAATTTTTTGGTTAGGCTATGGTTGTATGTTAACTTACGAAAATTGACCGAAAAAGGTTCTGTATTGCTGTCTATAATCGCATACCAAACATTGGGTTGGCCGTCATTAGCAGGCATTCCAATCACTCCTGGATTAACCCATAATTTATTGTTTTCTTTATGTTGAAAGGGCAAACCGCTATGGCCAGCAATAATTATGTCGCTTTCTGTTGCTTCAAAATTTGGTTGCTTTGTTTCCCAAGGTGTAGATTTAAATATGAATTCTGAAATATTGAAATAAGAACCGTGTACTACAGTAAATTTCTGATTATTAATTTGAAATTTAATATGATCTGGAATTGTGTTCAAATAACTCAATGAATCCATAGATAGTTTACTTTTTGCATAAGGATACCATTGTTGTGAAAAATTATCGCAACGCGAACCTTCCCTAAAATCGCAACCACAATCGTCTTCATTGTTTCTGAGTTGAATTTCAACATTGCCAACAATACTTCTGGCATTCCAATGCTTAAAAAGTTGAATGGTTTCTTCTGGTTGTGCACAATAGCCAACCATATCTCCAGTACAGATGCAGTTTTCTGGTGGAATATTTTCAGATACAGCAACTGCAATCAAAGCCTCAAGAGCTTGAAGATTGCTGTAAACACCACCAAAGAGCAGTACTTTGCCAGATAAATTTTTTATATCAACTATCGTTTTATCCATTTCGGAATGAAATATAAAATATTACAACTTAAAATTCCCCAAATATTTACCCAAAGTAAACTGGCATATTTTCCTGTTGTGAAAATGAGTGTTTCAGGCAGCATTTCAAAAACCAAAATAAACCCGAAAGCTAAACCGGTTATTACACTCAAATAAAAACTGATTTTGGGCACTTTAATATTCCAAAACAAAAATAGTGGAGTTAAACCAATAACCATTGTTCCAGAAATAGTCGTGGCAGATAATATTTCTGCCTCCAAAAAAACGGGTAATGTTCCTAAAATAGCAATAGCTGCCATTGAAGCTCTACCAAAAGTTAAATCTTTTGCCATGCCTAAATCCACTGATAGTAATTTTGAAAATGAGGAAAAAGTAGAATCCAAAGTTGAAGCTGCTGAAGTAATCATAATAAAATTAATAACGAGTAAAATGACAATGCCAAAAGCTTTACCGACCTCCACAGCAGCTTGTCCTTTAAAACCTTGAGTTTGTGCATATACTCCAATAATACTGAATAAAACTATACATATAGCTCCTAAAAAACTTGCCCAAAGAAAACTTTTACGTGTCACTTTTGGGGAACTTATAAATGCTCTATCTGTTAACACTGGGTCGTGAAAGGGATAACTAAATGATTGAATGATGGCAGCAAAGAATAGATTAAGACCCAATTCAAAACTCCAAGTCCCAGAACTTACGACGTCATTTACGGTAAAATTTTCAATTGAAAATACTTGCCATAAAATAACAATAAGTAAAATTGAAAATAATACCATTTGAATAACATCTGTAAAAATAGAACTGCTCAATCCTCCTTTAATGGCATAAGCTAAAGTCAATAGTGTAAATACAATAATTGCCCAGTAATAGTTTGAACTTCCTATGTCACCAAAATAGCTGCCAATTACCATGGTATTGCTCCAAACTTCATTAAATAAACGAATGGCAATTAAAATTGAAAACAAAGCCATGGCTCCTTTACCGAACTTAGTGGTCAAAAACTGATGAATACTTTCAAAGCCACCAATTGTTCTCATTTTGTAAATAAGCAATCCTGCAACTGCGAAGGATAAATAATAACCTGCATAAGCTACTCCGCCAACAATACCAAAATCTAATCCAAGATTGGCAGCATTGGTAATGCTTTTGGCAAAAATCCAAGAGATGATAAGACTACCAGTAAGCACCATGGTATTTGGCGCTTTCCGTTTATGGACAGCCTTAAAAAATTGGTCTGTGGTTTTAGCGAGTGGAGAAAGGAAGAATAGTATTAAACTAGATACTATGATTAATGTCCATTGCCAGTTAATTATGCTCATAAATTATTGTTCATCCCACCAAACTGGTACATTAATACTATTATCATTTGTTGCTGAAGCAGCTACATTGTAATTTTCAAAATTAAGAGCTTCCTCTTCAGAAGGATATGGCATTCTCACAGGAATTAAATTGTTATTTAAACTGGCTGAAATTGTTTGTAATTCTGGGAAACCTGTTCTTCTAAATTCAACCCAACCTTCATAACCATTGATGATATTTGCAATCCATTTTTGAGTTATTATTTGTTGCACAGGTGTTGTGCCTGCTGCGTTGTAAGCAGCATTTCCAGACAAATAGTCTGCTGGTAATTCAGTGTTCCAATATTCAAAAGCCAATTCTACTCCAGTTTCGTAAAATTGTTGCGCTTCTGCGGTAATAAAACCTCGTTCGGCAGCTTCGGCTAATGCAAAATGAACTTCCCAAGCTGTAATAAAATTAGCGTCTAAAGTTGAAGTATCTTCTCTAAAGGCTGTGCTTGCTAAAGAATAATCAGCTAAAGCAATGGATGTTTGTGAAGCGTCAATACCATTAAGTAAGCCGTTAAATTCCCCAGAATTTGAATTGGCAAACGGTCTGAAAAATCTTGAAATTCTAGTGTCATTTAAATCAACTAAAATACCTTCCATAGTTTCAGAAAGCACAAAATTGTTGAAATCACCAACACGTAATTGCGCCAACCTAAAACTATTTGGGTCTGTATTTGTAAAGTTGAAAATAGCATTTTGGTTGTTGGTCATCATGTAATTACCTTCATCAAAAATGGTTTGCAATTCTGCGGAAACATCTATTTTATCAGAAATTCGAACTAAATGTTTAATTTTTAAGGAATTTGCAAATCTTATCCAAGCCTCTAAATCTCCATTAAATAGAATGTCACCTTCAAGTGGAATAACGTCTGCATAAGCTTCAATAGCAGCAATCCCTTTATCTAGATTATCTAAAATCCCGTCTTCATTCATGTAAATATCTTCCTGTAAATTGTAAGCAGGACTCACAGTTCCTTCCACACCATTAAAAGCTTCAAAATAAGGAACATCACCAAATAGGTCTGTTAAACCAGCCGCCATGTAAGCTTTTAAAATTAAAGAAGGTCCTTCGTAAACAGCGAAGGTTTCAACCGTTCTGGCCTGATTTAAGATAATTTCATTATCCCTTAAGTTAGTGTAAAATACAGGCCATGGATTACCACCTAATTGTGGTGATTTAAGCGCATGTCTATCAAATAAGTTAAAGTCTAAAGCTGTTCTGTGTTGCGACAATAAATCGCCAGCCACAAAGCCTTCATAACTCATGTTTTCACCAAAATCATAAATAACTTGTCGCAATAATAAGCTAGGTTGTACCGAACTCGGTGCATTTGGATTGGTGTTGATTTCTTCAAAATCTTTGGTACAGCTTGTTGAAATTATTAAGCTGAAAATGGAAAATATATATATAAATTTTTTCATATTTGTTTTGTTAAAAATTAAACCCAGCTTTAAAACCAATGCTGCGTGTTGTTGCATAACTCATGTCCTCAACACCACTTACAAAACCATTGCCTTGTACAGCTAGTTGCTCTGGATCGAAATGTGGATTTTCAGTAATGGCGAATAAGTTATTTCCGATAATAGAAAGACTTAAGTCAGCTCCTTCTTTCAATCCTAAAAAACCATCTTTCAGATTAAATGTATAGCCAATTGAAAACTGACGAAGTTTTATAAATGAGGCGTCGTAAACGTTGTTTTCTTCGTGGTTTCTGTCATAAAATTGCCTATAATAACTTTCTGCGGTAACGGCAACTGTGTTTGGTTGCCCTGTGTTTACATTGACTCCTTGTGCTACAATACCCTCTTCTGATCTAATGGCAGTTTCGGCAAGTTGACCGCCAACAGTACCCAAAGCACGTGTTCTAGACACTATTTCACCACCTTGTCTCCAATCAAAAAGGAAGCTCATATTCCAGTTTTTATAATTGAAATTATTTGCCCATCCTAAAGTGAAATCTGGATTGTAATTTCCTATTTTCTTAAGGTTGTTGTCAGCGATTAAACGTCCATTATCATCAATCAAAAACTCTCCATCTTCATTTTTTTGATAACCTGTTCCGTAAATGTCTCCAATACGACCACCTTCTTCAACTTGAAACCAAACCGTTTGGTTGGCACTGTCATAAATTCTACTGTAGGCCAATGTTAATCTGCCATCTGCCTGTGGTAAATCTTTTATAACTGAACGGTTAGAAGCAAAATTGAAGGTTGTGTTCCAGTTGAAGTTATCCGTTTCAACAGGTGTAGCACCTAAAATAATCTCAAGCCCTTGTGTATTTACTTCTCCTCCGTTAACAACTTGCTGGTTGTAACCGGATGAAACTGGTACAGGTAATGATATAATCTGGTCTTCTGTAGTAGCATTGTAATAAGTGAAATCAAAACGTAACCGATCTTTAAAAAACCTTACATCTGTACCTACTTCATAAGATGTAGTGAGCTCTGGTTTTAAGTTTGAATTTGGAATAAAATCTTGATTGCTAAATGTTGGTTGGCCATTAAACGGTGTTTGCGAAACAAATGCTCCAGAGGTTTGGTAAGCACCAGTATCATTACCAACTTGAGCGATACTAGCACGTAATTTTGCAAATGAGAATACCGTTGGTAATTCAGTAACATTAGACAATATAAAACTTGATGATACAGAAGGGTAGAAGAAGGATGTTCCATCTACAGAAAAAGGTGTTGCCAAAGCACTAGACCAATCGTTTCTACCTGTTATATCCAGAAACAAATAATCTTTGTATCCTAACTTTGCTATACCGTAAAAGGAATTGATACGTTTTTGACTTTTAAATTGAAAAACCTCAATTGGTGACGCTGCATTGTTCAAATTATAAATGCCTGGTTGTGCCAAATTAACCGTTTGTGATTGTTTGGTCGAAGCATTTTGATCTAGTCGATTTCCACCTAAATACATATCTAAAGAAAAATCTTCAAACTGATTTTTATAGTTGATTAAAAAATCGGTGTTTACTTCCCTAAAAGTTACATCGTGTTCTGCATAAGCACCATTCGCAAATCGATTACTGCTGTAAGCTCTTCGTAATTGACGTGTTTCTGTGCTATAATCCATTCCTGTTCTAAGTGTTACACTTAAATTTTTAGTGAGCTGCTGTTTTAAAGACACATTTCCAAAAACACGATCTCTAACAAAAGAATTCCTGTTTTCATACAATGTAAAATATGGGTTGTCAAAATAAGTGTAGTTAAAAGAAAAATGCTGTGTGCCCTCTAAACCTGGTTGCCAATAATCTTTTAAACTATTTATATTTAAGGATCTTGGTCCCCAAGCCACTAAAGCATAATTTACATTTTCGCTTCCATAACCGTTAGAAGGTCTATTATCACTATTAGAATTTATATAGCTAATAGAAGTGTTGACCTCTGTTTTATCTGAGGGTTTAAAATTAAGTTTAGCAAAAATGGTTTGACGGTCTAGATTTACACCTGGTATAATACCTTCGCTTCGTAAATCAGTAAAAGACAATCTGTAATTTCCACTATCAAATCCGTTTGAGATAGCAATGTTATTAATTGTAGTCACTCCGGTTTCATAAAAATCTTTCAAATTATCCGGATGGGAAACAAAAGGCGTTTCAGTTATCGATAATCCGCTATAAAGTGAAGTGTCACCACCTCGTACAAATGTTCCGTTGGCTAATTCCACAGGACTATCAAATTGCGGAATCAATAAACCTGCATTTAATCGAGGACCCCAAGAATATGTAATTAAATCGTTAACTCCTCCACCTAAACCATCAACAAATTCAAACTCACCAGAATTTCCTTGACCGTATTTATTTTGAAAATCTGGCAACTTAAATGCGGTATCCACAAAAATTGAGGTGTTAAAACTAATGCCCAAACCTTTTTTATTACTGCCATCTTTAGTTTCAATAACAATAACTCCATTTGAAGCACGTGTTCCGTAAAGTGCAGCCGCACTTGGACCTTTTAAAACAGTCACTGAAGCAACATCATCTGGGTTAACCTCCATAGCTCCGTTACCAAAATCAATTTCCTGAAAACCAGCAGCAGCTTCATTTGTGAAATTAAAAACCGTTTCATTGTTAATAGGAACACCATCTACCACAAAAAGAGGGTTGTTGTTAGAAAAGGACGCCTCGCCTCTAATGGTAATTTTAGAAGTAGAACCAACTCCTGTGGCACCTTGCGTAACTGTAACACCAGCTAATTTGCCTTGTAAATTGTCTAAAAAATTTACGGTTTTAACTTGGGTTAGGCTTTTGGATTTTATGGCTTGTACAGCATAACCAAGTTCTTTAGTGTCGCGTTCTAAGCCTAAAGCCGTAATTACCACTTCATCTAAAGCAGCTTCATCTTCTTTTAAACTAATATTGATAACGGTTTTGTCACCAACAGATATGGTTTGTGTTTTATACCCTACAAAAGAAAAAGTCAATGTTTCATTTACAGAAAAAAGAGTTATTGAATAATTTCCGTTTTCGTCTGTAGTTGTGCCTTTATTGTGCTCTGTTTTAATGTTTACATAAGGCAAAGGTGTATTGTCAACAGCGCTTTTAACCGTTCCGGTAATTGTTGTTTGGGCATTGCTAAACAAAAAACTGCATAGCACAATGCATAGGTAAATGTACTTCATATTTAGACCACAAAAGTGGCGTTTGAGTTTGATTAATTAGTTGTGAAAATCATAGGAACTTCAGACTTTTATAAAAGTTTTGAAGACCAATGTTAAATATGAAGTAAAACCGGTGAGCCTTTATTGAAATAAAGCTTACAGAATATAATTTCTAAATGAAAAAGGATAACATCACTTATGCTATTTAATGTATCCTGAATTGTTGAAAGAATTTTTTTAAGATGTTTTGAGAGCTGTCTAAAGCTCTGTAAAATCAATTTAATATCGGAAGCCTCATCTAAATCTGAAAGAGTTTCCAGATAAGAAAAAGAAGCGTTTAATTGCTGTAGTTTTGTTTTGAGATTTCGTTGAAGAGCGTTACTTTCCCAAGATAGATCTAAAAAAGATAATTTGCCGAAATGGTTTTTTGTGAATCCCATTAGATAGAAACCTCCATCTGTGGATGGTCCTAAAACAAAATCATTTTGCTTTAGTTTGGATTCGGCTTTTAAAATATGAGAAGAGGTTAAATGCGGAATGTCAGTTCCAACAGAAATAACATTTTTAAACCCTTTATCATAAACCGCTTCAATAGCATTTTTAAAGCGCTCACCAAATGTTTTTCCGACTTGCTTATTTTCAGGAAAATAAAAATAGGGCAAATCTGTTTTTTTAACAATTCTTAAGGTTTTTGCGATTAACAGTTCAAAAACCTGTGCAGAAGAGTTTGACTTAGAGGTCAACTGTTTTTCAGCAGAATTTGCAAATACTAATATGGCGGTTTTGTTTTTCACGATTAGGCTACACTACCTTGACAGCTGCTTCCTGCACCAGCAGTACAACCGTAACAGTGTTGTGAAATTACAATTTTACGTCCTTCTAATAATTCCTCATTAAATTCAGAAATGTGCTTGGCTTTGCTATTTACAGGCAGCTCTAACATTTGGTTAAAATCACAGTCAAATAAATACCCATCCCAGCTTATAGAAAGGGTGTTGGTGCACATTACACTTTCAACCGCTGCAGGATTGTACGCATCTACCAATTGGTACATGTAATCCTCATAATTTTCTGAAGCAATCAAGAAATCCAAGAATCTTGCAATTGGTAAATTGGTAATTGCAAATAAATTATGAAACTGAATACCAAAATCTTCCAATAATGCCTTTTTAAAATCTTTTTCCATAGCAGTTTGGTCACCTGGTAAAAAAGCACCAGAGGGATTATAGACTAAATCCAATCGTAAATCACTATCTGGCATTCCGTAACCTCGATCATTCAATTCTTGTAAAGCTTTTATAGATTTATCAAAAACTCCATCACCACGCTGCTTGTCGGTTTTTCCTCGTGTCCAGTGTGGCATAGAACTCACCACATGTACATTGTGTTTTTTGAAAAAATCTGGTAAATCGTAGTATTTTTTGTTGGCGCGAATAATCGTTAAGTTAGAACGAACAATAAAATCTTTGATCCCAACTTTAGCCGCTTCTTCTACAAACCATCTAAAATCTGGGTTCATCTCTGGTGCTCCACCAGTTAAATCTAATGTATGTGCACCAGAATTTTTAATCACTTCGAGACATTGTCTCATTGTGTCTCTCGTCATTATTTCCTTCCGGTCTGGACCAGCATCAACATGGCAATGATCACAAACCTGATTACACATATAACCCACATTAATCTGAAGTATCTCTAATTTTTTAGCTTTAAGCGGAAACTGGTTCGTTTCAGAAATCTTCTCTTTAAAAGTGGGCAGCTCTCCACTTTTAAAAATACCATTAGAGAGTATTTCAAGTTGTTTGTTGCTTTGTGCTAAATCGCTTCCTTGTTTCTTAAGGGATTTTGTTGCAGTTGCCATTAATGTTTTTGGGTTTAATATTCTTACGTAAATAATTAGTGTTTGGTTTTGAGTTTAACCGTCTAATTTATTTACTTTATTCATCATTTGAACACCATGTACTAACGTTGCACCACTTTTAATTGCGGCACCCACGTGTATAGCTTCCATCATTTCTTCTTTAGTAACACCACGCTGAAGACCGTCTTTAGTATAAGCGTCAATGCAATAAGGGCATTGCTCAGTATGAGCGACAGCTAATGCAATAAGAGATTTTTCTCGTGCTGTTAATGCACCTTCTTCGAATACTTTTCCGTAATAATCAAAGAATTTGTTTCCTAATTCTTCACTCCATTCAGTGATTTTACTGAATTTCCTGAGGTCGGCAGCATCATAATAATTTTTTGACATAACAATCTTCTTAAAGTTTAGATACGAGTAAATTTTGTCGAATATAAAGCTTAAACATTACAGTAAAAAATAGGACATGCTAAAATGGAGTAAATAAATTCCTGCATATTTAGTGGGTTGATGATCTTTTTTTTTGAATTTTTTTAATGTTAAAATTATATTAAATAGAAGCCTTCAAGAATCCAAAGTCCACTAAAGCCGTATATATAATGTAACCAATAAACAAAATTTTATTATGAAATTTAAAATGAACAGCATACTAGGAACAATTATGTGTATAATGTTAGTTGCCCTAACAGCATGTAATGACGGCAAAAAGGAAGAAGAGAAAATGAAGATGGAGCAAGAGAGAATGGAAGTGGAAGCCGCTGAGAAGGAAGAAATGGAAATGAAAGAAAAAGAGGAAGCTAAAAGGGTAGCTATGGAAAACAGTATTGCTGGTAAAGCGAGGAAAGATGAAAATCTTTCTACTTTAGTAACAGCTTTAAATTCTGCTGATTTGGCAACTATGCTTTCTGAACCTGGAAACTATACTGTATTTGCGCCAACAAACCAGGCATTTTCTAAATTACCAGAAGGAACTGTTGATAATTTGTTAATGGCTGAAAACAAAGAAAAATTACAGAATGTATTGCAATATCATGTGGTATCAGGAAAAATTACATCAGATAAATTTGCTGAAGCTATTAAAGGTGCTAACGGTAATTACAAATTTAAAACTGTCACTGGAGAAGAATTAACGGCAATGATGGATGGTGATCAATTTGTAATTAAAGATTCTAGAGGAATGAAATCTCAAGTAGTACAAGGTAATGTTGATGCATCAAACGGAATAGTTTATGTAGTTAACGATGTGCTTATGGCAAAAAAATAACGGGTTAATTAATGTGCTATTAATCAAAAAGGGACTCAACGAAAGTTGAGTCTTTTTTTGTGGTCATGTTTCAATTTAGTTAAAAGGAATAACCAATAGCAAAGTTTAAGACAGGCTCATCAAATTGGAAATCGAACCGTTCTCCTTCAGGCAAGGAAGGATCATGAAAAGGTGCTGCTAAATCAAAACGGATTACAAAGCCCTGTACATCAATACGTAACCCAATTCCTGTACCCATTCCTAATTCATTTAAAAAATTAGAGGTGAATTTATCCTCACCGTTAAATGCAGGATTGGCTTTAGAGTTCCACACATTTCCTGCGTCAGCAAAAATAGCTCCTTTAAAAAAGGAATAAATAGGAAAACGATACTCTACATTACCTTCTAAACGAATGTTACCTGTTTGATCAAAAAATGTGCCTTCGCTATTAGGATCATTGTCCTCGTTATAAGTTCCTGGACCTAATGATCTAATTCTAAAAGCTCTGACACTGTATGGACCTCCTGAAAAATATTGTTTTACAAAAGGGATAACATCAGAGTTTCCATAGGGCAAGCCATAACCTGCAAATAACCTTGTGGCAAGTGTTTGTTCGTTGTTTCTTCCAAAATTAAGGTGAAATCTAAAGTCTATGTCTGCTTTTGCATATTGGGCGTATTCCAGCCCTAAAAACTCTTTAGGCCCACCAGCTTCTGTTTCCTTACCAAAAAGGCTTATTGAATTTCCGGCGACATCTAAAGTAGTGTTTAAGAAAAACTGATGAGGATCACCAGCATCTACCATCCCATTGTAAGTAAAAGAAAACGTTAAGCCAGATATGAATTGTTGATCAAAACTTCGTTTTAAAAATGGATTATTATCTAAAATCTCTTGAAACTCGGATGTTGTATTAGATAAGCTTGTATAATTTACTGAAATAGGGTTAAATTCATAAGTAACGTATCTATTGGCATTCCAAGAGTAACCAAATAATGCACTGCCAGTAAGGAGCGTATAAAGCTTACTTCTGTCCAAAAGGCTTACACCAAGACTTGTTTTGGTTTTTGGGATGGAGTATTCAAAGAAATCATCATTAATGTTAAAAGGTGAAATTACCCGCGGAAAAATCAGTTCGGTTTTTAATCCTAATTCCAAACTACTTAAACCAGCATTATCTCCACTAGCAATTTGAGTTTCATATCCTACATTGCCACTAATATTTAAGGTTTCTCCTCCTTTAAAAAGGTTTCTGTTGCTATAGGTTAAAGCCAAGTTAGGGCCAGCAAAATTATTGGATTTAGTAACCGCTTGTAGCTCAGCCCTAACTGCACGTTTAGTCAATGGTGACAGATAAATATTAGCAGTTAGCGCTCCAAGACTATCTGAAAACACCGAATCTATTTCTTTATATTGAATGTTAACATATTTATAGGCTCCAATGGTTGACAAGCGCCTAGCCGTATTTTTTGAGGTGTTGGGATTATAGAAATCACCCTCTTCTATAGTAATAAACTTATCAAGATGTTTTGGTTTAAAAAAAAGCGTATCTTGATGGTAGTTTTTTTCGTTAAAACGTTCTGAGGCTATAAGTGTAGAATCTTTTAAATCATGATTTGGATATACGTTTACATGTTTTATCTGGTAAGGAACTGTAGCTTTATTAGGTACATCCTTTTTTAGTTTTAGAAATAAATCGAATTTTTTTGTATCGTACTGATTTGTGTCTGCTTCAAATATGAAGAAATCAGCATTAAAATTATAATAGCCTTTTTTCTTTAACTCATTGTCAATCCGCTGACGCTCCAGTTTTAAATTAGATAGATCAAAACGCATGTCTTTTTTTAATGGAGATTCAGCAACTTCAGTTTTAACATCCTTATAAATTGGAGATGGCATAGAATCTAACTGCAGGCTTTCCATTTTGTACGGTGAAGGTACATTTAAGGTGTAAGTTACTGACGCTTCATACTCTTTTTCTTCAAAAGCAGAAGCAGCACTACTGTAAAAGAAACCATTATTTTCAAGCCTATTTCTTAAAATATCTTCTACTTCAAAAGTTTCAACATCAGATTGATAAACCGGTTCTTCGCCTATTTGTTTATAGACTGTCTCTTATACACATCTCCGAGCCCACGAGA
>CAJXVG010000074.1 GCA_913061495.1 uncultured Winogradskyella sp. | reverse complement strand
TACGAGATCAGCCTCGGTCTCGTGGGCTCGGAGATGTGTATAAGAGACAGAATCCAACTACTGAAATTGGTAAATCTATATATGCATTAACCCAGGATACGGAAGACGCAAAAGAAACACAAAATGATTTATTAAAAGCTTTAGATGAAGCTGTTGCTGCAAAAAACCAAAACCTTAAGGACCTTAAAGAAGAAAATGATTTAAGTGAACAAGGTATTGCTGTTGCGCCAAAACCTTTTAAAAGTATTACTGCAGAGAATAATGCTCTAAGAGCCATTCAATTGGATTTAGATAATAACATTAAGATCCAAAATGATCAAATCTCGGAATTAAATAAATTATATGATGAAATCCGTGAGGGCACAGAAATTACTAATGAAGAAGTTCTACTTTTTTACAAAAAGAAAATAGATCGCTTAACTTCTGAGCAAGCCAAAGCCCTAAAAGCAAAAACGGATTTAGAGGTAAAACTAGAAACTATTAAAAAAGCTATAGAATTTGAAAGAAGAAGACGTATTAAACGTGCAAAATACGATAATGAAGAAGATAGATATGCACAAGATAGATCAGCATTAAATAGTCTAAAACAGAACACTCCTTTGGCACAAACACCATATAAAGAGGACGATTTTGACTTTGGTGAAGAATTAAGCGACAATATTTCAATCCTTAAAAATGTGCCTAAAGTTGAAGAGGGCTATTACTTAATTCTTGCCGTTCATAATGATTCACAAAAGAGAGATGAATTTCTTAAAAAAGTAATAGCATCTGGCAGAACAGATGTTGATTTCTTCTATGATGTAAAAACGAGTAAATATTATATATACTATCAAAAAACAAATAGTATTAGCAGCGCAAATGAAACATTAAAAACTAAAGGAAATAGACCATACAAGGGAAAAATGTCAATAGTAAAAATTGAAAATTAAATAGAGTTAAGCACTTCTTCTTGTTTTTCAAGCCCCAAAGGAAAGACATGAGGAAATAAAACTAAATACCATGAAAAAACCTACTTTTTCTAGAATCAGCCTAATTGTCTCACTATTAGTCCTGGGTTTACAGTCGTATGCTCAAAATTATGAACCTTTCACTCCTCGATTTAATCAGGATCTTAAAGGTGATATTGTTCTCATTGGAAACAATATTTTGGGACCAGATAACAATGCCTTTAATGACAACTCAGTCTACAATCACAATGTAGATATGCGCTACATTGATATTGATGGAGACATCTCAACATTTAGTTCCACTAGCGCAGATTTGGAAATCCCTAATCCAAACTGTTACAGGATTATATATGCTGGCCTATATTGGGGAGCTGTAAATCCTGGTGATGAACCTATTACAAATGTAAAATTTAAAGGTCCCGTTGGTGGTTATAATGATATCACGGGAACTATAATATACGATGCCAACGGTAGTTCTGTAGATGGTGGAGATAGTTTTTCTTATGCTTGTTTTGCAGATGTCACATCTATAGTAACTAGTTTTGGCAGTGGTACCGATTTAGGAACTTACACTGTTGCAAATGTATCTTCTGCTGAAGGTGAAACCTCAACATTCAATCCATATAATGGTACTGGTCAATCTGCTGGTTGGTCTTTATTTGTTGTTTATGAAGATCCTACTCTACCTGGTAAATCAATCACAAGTTTTGATGGATTTAGTGCCATAAGTGTTGCGGGAGGAAATCCAACTTTAGATGTGCCAGTTTCTGGGTTCAGAACTATTCCGGCACCAGCACCAGTTAGAGCAAATTTTGCTTTTGCTACTTTAGAAGGAGATAGCCCTATATTAGGAGATCGTTTGAGACTTAATGGTGTTAGCTTATCTACTGCAGATAGACCAGAAACAAACTTTTTTGATAGTTCGGTAACACAACTAGATGCTACACCAGTTAATAACAGAGTACCAAATAGTACCAATACTTTAGGGTTTGATACTGGTGTTATAGCTGTGCCTAATCCTGGCAACTCAGTAATAGCTAATGATGCCACGTCTGGTACAATTCGATTAGAAACCAGTGGAGATACCTACTTTCCTTACTTCTTTGCTTTTGCTGTAGAAATAATTGAACCAAATATTGTACTCACTAAAATTGTTGAAGATGATACAGGAACCAATATTGGTGATGAAACCGTAAATCTTGGTGCTTCGCTGAACTATGTTATTGGTTTTCAAAATACAGGGAACGATAATGCAACCAGTTTTCAAATACGAGATGTACTTCCTATAAATATTATTTTTAATTATCCTGAAGATTTGGTGTTACCACCAGGAGTTTCAGTGTTGAGCTATAATCCTACAACAAGAGAAATTATTTTTGAAATTGAAGATTACTTAGTAGAGGAAAATGATCCTGTTTATGAAATTCGTATTGAAGTAGAAGTGGTTAATTCTTGTGGTGAACTTGCAGATGCTTGTTCTAACATTATCAGTAATCAAGCCTTTGCTTCTTATAATGGTTTTTTTAATCCTAGTTTTAACATTACGGATGATCCAAGTTTAAGTAGTAACACTGGCTGTTTAATATCACCACAGGCTACAAACTTCCTGGCAGATCTTGATTGTGCTTTTATTCAAAATGAAATTCTTTGTGGCGATAGTGTTGAGCTAACAGCTGCCAATGGTTATGACTCTTATGCTTGGTCAACGAGTCCATCTGGTACACCTGTAATCGGAAATACACAAACGATTACCGTAAGTGATACTGGGACCTATTATTCTTTCAATACTGCCATTGCACCTTGTCAATCTATAGAGCAAGAATATGTGGTAGAATTGTTTGGAGGTGATATTGAAAACCCAGTGATTCCTTACGCTGATGAAGTAGTCACTTGTCCTAACGATGGTAAGTTGTTACCAAATATATTTTTATGTGGCGCTAGTGATTCCAGATTTATAGAAACCAATATTTCTGGTTCTTCTTCAATTATTTGGGAACAATTAGATGAGTCTAGTTGTGCAGCAGTTTCTGACCCAGATTGTGCTAATGAGGATGATGCTTGCGTATGGAATGAAGTGGCTACTGGTGCAGATTTCCTTGCAGATACAGCTGGTCAGTATAGAATTACCATTAATTATGAAGGTGGTTGTTTTGTTCAGTTTTATTTTAACGTGTATGAAAATCTTTTAAACGCAACAGTTACTTCTTCAGACATTATATGTACTACTCCAGGAAGCATAACAGTAAATGGTGTTCCATCAGGTTACGAATATAGCTTAGACGGCACAAATTATCAGCCAAGTAATACTTTTACAGTAAGTGCCGCTGGACTTTACACAGTGTATATTCGCCAAATAGGTATACCTACTAATCCTTGTGTATTTACGGTTCCAGACGTTCAAATTAGAGATAGAGAATTTACTGTATCCTCAACAATAATCCAACCATTTTGTAATGGCGATTTGGGAAGTATTCAATTAGCAGCAAATGATATTGAACCTCAATATTTTTATGAACTATATAATGGTGGAACATTGGTTAACAGTGTTGGTCCTATAAGTAATGGAGATTACACATTTGCTAATTTAAACCCAGGAACTTATACAGCAACAGTGTCATCAGAAGATGGTTGTACTTATTCTGAAGATGTAACAATTGTTGAACCTCCACTTTTAAGCGTAACTGCGGCTATAACTGTACCGTTGACATGTACAGATGGTGAAATTACCGTTTATCCAGAGGGAGGAACACCTCCTTACTTCTACTTTGTGAATAGTGCTACGGATTTTCAAACTGTTCCTGAAATAATTGTGACAACATCTGGAACTTATGATATTACAGTGGTTGATGCCAATAACTGTTCAGCATCTACTTCAATTACGGTAAACCCAATACCACAGCCAGATTTTAATATTTCTACTACAGATATTCTATGTGGCGGAACTGGTGATACAGGCACAATTGACATAAATGTTACCAACCCTAATGGAAACAGTATAGAATATAGTATTGATGGAGGCTCAACATTTGAAAACTCATCAGTATTTACAGGATTGACAGAAGGTGATTATGATGTAGTAATACAATATACTGCTGGTGGTTCAGTGTGTGCTACAAATGCACAAACTGTAACAATAACAGCTAATACCGCAATATCAGGTACTGCTGAATTAACCGCTCCTTATACATGTATTTCTAATGGAACAATAACCATAACAGGTGTCACAGGAGGTGATGCACCTTACACTTATAGCTTAGATGGTGTAAATTTTCAAGGTGGAAATACATTTTCCGGGTTAACTCAAGGAACTTATACAGTAACTATTAGAGACGCAAACAATTGTACGGTTATTACCAATGAAATTACAATTGATCCTTTAAATCCAATTACGGATATGACTTTTAATAGTTCACCAGTAATTTGTCCTTCATTGACTAGTGATGTAACAGTTACAAGTGTTACAGGAGGAACAGGTGTTATTGAATATCAAATTATTGCTCCTGCAACTTCTGTTATACCATATCAAACTTCAAATGTATTTTCAGGTTTAGAACCGGGAACTTATACATTTCAGGTTAGAGATGAGAATGATTGTGAATACGCTCAATCCTATACAATTGACCCAATCCCTACTCCAACAGTAAATGTTGTATTAACAGAAGGATTAGATTGTACAGCAACACCAGATGCAATGATATCTGGAAACTTATCAGGTACTGCACCATTCACTTATGCAGTTTCTATTGATGGTGCTGCCTACGCAGATTTAGATTCTACTGGTACAACATTCAATTATAATACTGGAACAGCAGGAACTTATCAGTTTCAAATTACTGATGCTAATGGTTGTATTGCCGAATCTAGCATAATAACTGTAAACCCCTTATCATTACCAGCTCTGAGTGTTGTAGCACAGTCACAACCAGTTTTATGTAATAGCGATAATAATGGATCTATAGATGTAACCATAGATACTTCTGTTGGTACACCTCCATTTACTATTAGTGTGAACAATGACACAACAGGTACCAACTACGGTACACAAACTTCAGGATTACCAGCAGGTAACTATACAGTAACCTTAACCGATGCCAATTCTTGTACAGCAACAGAAACTGTAACAATAAACCAACCAGATCCTATAGTTGTAGATTATGATACTATTGATATTACCTGTACTTCTGGTGGTATATCCCAAGGCTCTATAATAATTAATAGTGTCAATGGCGGAACAGCACCATATAACTATTTTGTTACAGGTAGTAACGGTTATTCCAATTCAGAGTTTAATGCCTCGGGTACAACTTCTGTAAGTTTTGATGTTGTTGATTTTGGGCTTTATGAAATCAACATTGTTGATGCTAATGGTTGTTCTATATTGATTCAAGATGTATTGGTAGCCTCACCGCCAACGGATTTAGATATAAATATTGACACAACTGTAGATTGTGCTACGGGTGGAGAAGCGATTGTGAGTATTGGTACTACACTTGCGAGTTCAGGACCATTTCATTTTAGTATTTATCAAGGCCCTGTTTCTGTTTATCCTAATCCAGCAGGCTCATGGATACCAGAAGATTCACCTGGTAGTCAATCAGCTACTTTTACAGGTTTAACACCAGGAATCACTTACACATTTATAGTTTACGATGAATCCACACTATGTAGTTATTATGAACCTGCAACAACATCAATACCTACAAATTCTACATTAACGTTAAGTGCTGTAAGTTCAGATAATATTACGTGTACAGGAAGTGATGATGGAGATGCTTCATTTACAGTTAATAGTGTTTATAGTTCTGCCGTAGACATTTCTTATGAAATATTTGACTCTTTATCTCAAACTTCTACCGGAAATAGTGGTACAGGAACAGTACCAGCCGGAGGTTCCTTATCTGTTAGTGATTTAGGTCCATTGCCTTTTGGAAATTACTATGTTTTAATAAGTGAAACTTCTGGTCCTAATGCTGGTTGTGGTGTCGTAACTTCTACTTTTAATATAACCGAATCACAATTTTTATTAGAATTAGCAACGAGTGTAGATCAAAACGCAAACTGTAACCCTAACTCAGGATTGATTAGTGCTGTTGCACAAAATGGTACACCACCTTATGAGTATCAGATTACAACAACCGCAACTTCGCCAGCTGTTAATGATCCTTCATGGGCATCAGCAAATACATTTAATATGGACTCTGGTAATTACTATGTACATGTTTTAGATGCTTATGGCTGTGTGGTTTCTAGTCCAGTAGTAGTTTTACCAATGGATACATCTCCTGTTATATCGGCTGTTGTTGCTGATGCTTGTGTTGTAACCGATGGTAATTACGAAATTGATGTGACTTTAGATACTGCTGGAACTGCTCCTTATAGTTATAGTATTAATGGCGGAGCATTTCAAACACAAACAGCTCCATTCACTGTTTCAAACTTATTTGCAGGAACCCATACTATTGAAATACAAGATGCTAATGGTTGTGGTAATTTAGTGTCTGTAGATGTTAATGCGCCATTGAATATAACTCCAGATGTAACAGCAATTCCAACATGTAATAATGATGATGGACAAATAACTGTTACAACTTCTGGTGGATCTGGCTCTTACTCTTACAATATTGACCCAAATCCTGCTTCAGTTACTTTAAATACTAATGTTTTTAATGGTGTACCATCAGGAACTTACACTATAACTGTTACAGATAATTATACTTCTTGTTTTGAAGAAGTGACTATTATTGTGCCAGAAGCAATTACTCCAACGATTACCACTACTCCTAATAGTTCTGTGACTTGTTTTGGAGATAATGATGGTTCTTTTGAAATAAATGTCAGTGGGTATTCAGGTGCTTACACTTACGAAGTATTTGATGATTTAGGTGTTTCTGTTACTGGAAGTGTTAATGCAAATACATCAACAAATCCTGAAACTGTAACAGGTATGCAAGCCGGAACGTTCAGTGTTGTTATTACTGAAACAGCAACTCCTTTTTGTTCTGCTGCATCAAATGTTATTATAGCTTCACCTTCAGAAGCATTGACACTTACTGCTTCAGAAACCTCAAATGTTACTTGTGACGACAACCAAGGTACTATTACTGCTATTGCAGTTGGAGGTTGGGGAGGTTATGAGTATGAATTGACTGGTAGTGTTTCTGTTCCTTATTCAACCAACGGTACATTTACAGATTTATCTGCAGGTACCTACACTATAAATGCTAGAGATTCTGAAGGTTGTGTTGTATCCACAACTATAACGTTAGATACACCAACTCCAATAGACGCTACATTCACACCTAACACTACGCTACTGTCTTGTTTTGGAGATCAAAACGCAACAATAACTATTGATAATGTTACTGGTGGCCAAGGCAGCAATTATACCTATACGTTAAATACAACGTCTCCAACTGTGAGTTCTTCAGGACCTCAAACCTCAAATGTATTTACGAATTTAGGTGCAGGAACTTATAATGTAACTATAACAGATGGTTATAACTGTAGTATGAACTCAGTTGATATTGTAATTAGTGAACCAACGGAAATTGATGTAGATTTGGTTGCTAACACAACACCTACTTGCCAAACAGATGCAACGTTAACCTTGAGTGCTTCTGGTGGTACTGGGCCATATACTTATAGTGATAACCCAAGTTTTACACCTACACTAGGTACGTTTGTAAGTTCAACTACTTTTTCTGTACCAGCTGGAACATATAGTTACTATGTAAGAGATGCCAATGGTTGTTTCTTTAATGTATCTAACGAAATCACCATTGACGAAATCCCTCCGTTAGAACTAAACTTAGAGCTCATTAACGCAACTATTAACTGTACAGGTGATAATACTGGTGCAATAACAGCTGAGGCGCAAGGTGGTTTAGGAAACTATATTTACACATTGCAAGATGGACTTGGAAATACCATACCAGCAACCCAAAATACGCCAGGTGTATTTACGGAACTTATTGCTGGTGATTATGTTGTGATGGTTGAGAGTGAAGATTGTAATTCAGCTTCAACACCTGTTACCATCTCTGAACCTACTAACCCACTCCAAGCAACTTTAAGTGTGAGCAATGTAACTTGTAGTGGTAACGATGATGGTGCTGTTGAAATTACTGCAACAGGTGGTACAGGCATTATTAAATATGCCATTTCACCTCAACTCGATCAGTTTTTTGACACCAATATATTTGAAAACTTAGCACCTGGAACTTATGATTTAATTGTTCAAGATGAATTGGGTTGTTATTTATTACTTGATTTTACGGTTACTGAGCCAGTGCCAGTTGTAATTTCAATTGTTGCCGATTCTTTATTTCCGGAAGTATGTGAAGGGGATGCCAATGGAGAGTTTAGTATAGATATTTCTGGTGGTGTATTACCTTATAGCGTAAGCTTAGATGATTACGATGGGCCATATACTTTTGGTAGCCCTACACAAACTCAATTTGATTTTACGGATTTATCAGGAGGTGATCATTTAGTATTCATAAGAGATGCTCAAGGTTGTGAATCGGAATGGAACATTACATTTCCTGAAGCTGTAAATATTAATCCAGAAGTTGTTGTAGATTATGTATGTGATAACAATTCACAAGGTAATTTAGTTACGGTTATAGTAGATGATTCTAATGATCCTGCTGAATTAGATTATTCATTAAATGGTGGAGTATACCAACCAAGTAATGTATTTAGCAATGTTCCCGTAGGAAATGATCATTACATAGATGTAAGACACACTAATGGCTGTATACAAAGAACAGAATTATTTAATATAGAAAGCTATGAGCCTATCACTTTAACTTTAACAGAAGGCGAAATCAATGAGTTTATTGCTACAGCTTCTGGAGGTGCTGGTGACTATCAATTCACTATGAATGGAGAGGATTATGGAGATGTTTACACCTATATGATTACAGAGAGTGGATTATATACTGTAACAGTAACAGACAGCAGCGGTTGTGAAGCTACAGCACAAGTTGAATTAGAATTTGTTGATATCTGTATCCCAAATTGGTTTACACCAAATGGTGACGGTGAATACGATACTTGGGCGCCAGGTTGTGTAGAAAACTACCCAAATTTAACTTTTGACATTTTTGATAGATACGGTCGTAAAGTTGCTACATATCGTGTTGGTGAAGTTTGGGATGGTAAGTATAACGGAACTAATTTACCAACAGGAGATTACTGGTTTGTGGTACAAACTAATGACCCTGTGGTTGATAAGGAATTTGTCGGTCACTTTACATTGTACAGATAATTAATTCATTAAAACCTACTAGAATGAAAAACTTAACACTATATATACTTTTCTTGGTCATGTCCTTTGGCTATGGCCAAGAATTAAACTTACCTGTCTGGACCCAATATCTTGCAGATAATGATTTTGTTATATCACCAACATATGCAGGTATTGGTGATAACCTTAAAATTAGAGCTAATGGTTTAACGCAATGGGTTGGCATTAAAAATGCACCAGACAATCAGTCTATCTATGCAGATTTCAGAATATCTAATCGTAGTGGTGTTGGGCTTTCAGCCTATAATGATAAGAATGGAAACACAAGGCAAAAAGGTATTAAGTTTTCTTTTGCCCATCACTTAATACTAGATTTTAAGTCGAAACAATACTTGTCGCTAGGAATATCTTACAATATAAATAACTTTAGAATTGCCATAGAAGATTTTGATCCCACTTACGAAATACCAATTATAGATCCGGCTATTACTGATGATAGAGGTGTGTCAAATAATAATTTTGATGCAGGTGTATTATATAGAAATAAAGGATTCTATTTTAGTGCCAATGCCAACAATTTAGTTTCAAAAGATATTAAAGATTTTGAAGGTGTTGAACCTTCTCAATTATTAAATTATCAATTTTACACAGGAATAGTATTAAACAGTAAGAAAAATAAAGATATTGAGTTTGAACCTTCTTTATTCTTTCAGTTGTTCGATAGTGATAACCGATCTAGTACAGACGTTAATTTTAAAGTTAGAAAATTTACAAGAATGGGTGATTATTATTGGGTAGGTGCTTCTTACAGATTTTTGAATGATCAATTTTTTGACCCCTTAAATGTAGGTCCAATGGCTGGAGTAATGTATAATAACTTTTATTTTGCTTATTCATACCAACTAACCATAAACGAATTAGCAGGATATAATTCTGGTACCCATATGATAACTATAGGTTTAGATTTACTACAAAGTGCAAGTAATTGTGCTTGTACTAAAGGATCTAGTAGAAGCTATTATAGATAAAAACAAAAAAACATGAGTAGAAAAATAGAAATGTTCTAACTAAATTTATAATTAGGCAATTCTACGTTAACCTACATTAAAACGTATTTTAGATTATTGTTTCAAATATTCATTTTAAAAAATTAACTTTAATTCTAAAATAGTTAGCAGTAGCTATAACTATAAGAACTAAAGTTATAGATCTTCATCTACATCTACCGACTCAATAGTTCCGCTGTAACGAATCCCTGTTCTATTGGCACTATAAATAGAGACATTGGCACTTTTATTTGGGAAAAGCACCATCACCACATCGAATTGTTCATTTCTGTTTTTAATTTTAAATTTAATGGTAACATCTTTCTTTTTATCATTTTCTAAAACCACATAATTTATAGGTTCTCCATTAAATTTAATACCAGCGTCGTTAGCTGATGCATAACCAGCAACACGTAGTTCCCCAAAATATGCTAAATCTCCAGAGACAGAGTCCTTAATCACTTTTATATAATCTCCATTACCTGTTAAATCTTGCCGTGAGCCATTGCTACCAGTAGTTCTCAACAAAGCAGTAGTAACATTAACGACAGCATTAGACTGCATAGGAAATGAAGCCTTTGCTTTAAAGTTAATAGCTTTTGTGTCGACTAAGGCTTTCAGATTATTATAATCACGATTCTCTTTGGCAAGTTCAGCTTCACTTTTTGCTCCTCCACAATTGAAAAGCAAAAATAGAATCAAGATTTTTAAAATTATAAATTTACTAGATTTCATAGGTCTTAAGATAATCGTTTCATTCTAAATTTTTTATCAAAGAACTGTTAATACTTAATAGAACAAAAATCTAATCCATATAAGTTAAGAGAAATTCTGCTTTAAGTGTAATTTGGAATAACATTCAAAATAAATAATTATGGAAGATAATATGAAAAATGATAAAAATAAACCTAAGAAAAATTCCGAAGATTTAGAATATGATCCAGAGGTAACAATGGATGATGTAACTGAGCTAATGGATAGAATTATTGAACAGAAGGAAGATGAACAAGGTGACGACGAGCAATTAAAAAATAGAACCAAAGAGGTAGATTTTACAGGAAAAGATTTGGATGTTCCTGGTAGAGACTTGCCTAAAAATAGAAATAAGACCAATTTGAAGGATGAAGAAAACCAAATTTACAGCCAAGGAAGTGGTCACAACGATCATTTAGAAGATTCGGATAATCACCAATAAAAAATTATATATGCCATTTTTAACAAACGAAACAGAAACACAAAATATAGACTTATTTTTTGAAGATTATGGACAAGGACAGCCTGTAATATTAATCCATGGTTGGCCTTTAAGCCATAGAGCTTGGGAACAACAGGTTTGGGCGATTGCAGAAGCTGGTTATAGATGTATTGCTTACGATCGTCGTGGATTTGGAAACTCCTCTGCTCCTTTTAGAAGTTATGATTATTCAACTTTAGCTTCAGATCTTAATGCAATTATCACTCAACTGGAATTAAAAGATGTTGTTTTAGTAGGATTTTCTATGGGAGGCGGTGAAGTTGTTCGCTATTGCACGGATTATGGTACTGACAACATTTCCAAAGTTGCATTAATCAGTTCTATCATTCCTTTGGTAGCACAGAAAGATGACAATCAATCTGGAGTTCCACAAAAAGATTTAGAAGGAATTATGGATGCATTACAAGAAGACAGAGTTGATTTTCTTCAAGGATTTCATAAGAATTTCTATAATTATTCTGAAGATAATAAAACTGTAAGCGACGCACAATTACATTACGATTGGACCATAGCATCCCATGCTTCACCAATAGCCACGATACAAGCGGCAAAAGCTTGGGCAGAAACAGATTTTAGATCAGAGTTAAAAAATGTGGATATTCCCACCTTGGTAGTACATGGCGATGCAGATAACATTGTGCCTAAAGCAACTGCTGGTGATCAAGCTGCCAAAGGTATTTCCAATAGTAAATATGAAGTTATTGAAAACGGACCACATGGTCTAAACATGACACATACAGAAGAATTAAATAAGATTTTACTAGATTTTTTAAAGTCTTAGTGAAACCTTTAAAAGTTAAATAAAAAAAAAGGTGCTATTTTTTGATAATAGCACCTTTTTTTCTGTCTCTTATACACATCTCCGAGCCCACGAGACCG
>CAJXVG010000073.1 GCA_913061495.1 uncultured Winogradskyella sp. | reverse complement strand
GATCAGCCTCGGTCTCGTGGGCTCGGAGATGTGTATAAGAGACAGAACCAATACTATTCCTGTTGTTTTAATATTCCTTTTAGGATAATTATGAATTAGTCTTCTTAGAAGAGGGCTTTTAGTATGTCACCTCAACCATACCTTGTGTAAGGCTTAAATTGGCTCCTTGGCTGCTCTCTACAAGACCAAAGAAAGTTGCTTGTAAAACATTACCACTACTTACAGTAGTTTCTGATGTAAAGTCTTCAAACCCTTGTGTTGATGGAAAATATTCTGTTCCGTTTAAAGTAAGTACAAAATTTTGAAGCACATCTGTACCTGTCTCACCTTCGGTAACTTGAAATGAAACCATATAGTTTCCGCCTTGGCTTATGCCTTCAACACTAATTATTTCGTTTTCAAAAGTAATATCTTGTTGTGTAAACTCTATATTAAGAGTTCCTGTAAAAACGCTCAAAGTCCCACTTGAAACTGCACCTAATGAGCAATCTCCCAAATCATCTAAAATAGCTTGTAAACTTCCATTGTCATCGCCACATTCTGCTATTTGGTTTTCTAATGCTTCTTTATATGCGTTACATAAATCTTCGTCTGTGTTGTTTTCGTTATATGCTGCTTCAGCTTCATCTGTAGCCACCTGAGCATTACATGTGTTTGTTGATCCCGAAACTCTAGTCCAAACGGATGTGGAATTTGTTGTATTAGTTACCTCTATACCTGTTGCGGCATCTGATTCTGTGGTGGTTTCGTTTTGGGTAAATGTTAAAGTATTACCATTGTCTGTAATTGCATAAGTAAGTGTTTGCTCGCCTTCTAAAACTGAAGAATCCATTCCTTGAAAATCAAATTCGAAAAATGAACCGTCAATAGTCATTTCTTCTCCGCTTGTGGAATAAGAACCGTTTCCAGTGACATTGTCAAGTGTAAAGGAATCATCTGTAGCCGTAATTCCATTAATAACCACATTGGCATTGTAAGTATAATTGCCATTTGTTAAAAAAGAACTTTCAGTAAATTCTACCGTATAATCTGTTGCTGTGCTAAATACTTCTATATCTGATGAAATTTCTTGGCCTGCAAAATTAGTTTCTGTTGTCATGGTAATATCAAATTCAACTAAATCCCAAACACCAACCAAATCACCACTATTATTGTTGTTGTTATTAGAGCCTGAGCTGAGACCATCATCTACGGGTTCGTTATCACAAGAAAAGGCTGTTAGTAAAGTCAAAAAAGATAAAAAGGCTAAGAGTTTTTTCATTTCGAATATTTCTATAATTATGGTGCAAATGTACAATTAAAAATAATTTTAACTAATCGCCTCACTTATAGGGTTTTTAAAATTTCACTTTAGTTTCAATAATATCTGCTTTGCGTTTTACCGTAATTTCTGCTTCATCTCCTTCTTCAAAAACAGAAAGAGCTCGCATATAGCTCATCATATCTGTAACCGTGCTATCTCCTAATTTTACTACTATATCTCCTTTTTGGATACCTGCATTATAAGCTGGTGTGTCTTCACGAGTACCATCAATTCTCATGCCCTTTCCATCGAAGAGATAATCTGGCACTACGCCCAATCCTACTTTAAAGCGTGGTGTTTCATCACTTTCATTTTTTGTTTTTCTAAAGGCTAATTTACCATTATCGTCTAAATCTGATATAATATTGAAAATGTAGTTTGAAATGAGATTCATTCCCTCATAATTCAACTTTTCGGAATCATCACCTGGTTTGTGGTAATCCTCGTGCTGGCCTGTAAATAAATGTAACACCGGAATATCGATGAGATAAAAAGAGGTGTGGTCGCTTGGTCCTACTCCACTTTCGTTTTCTATTAATTTGAATTTATCGTTATTGGATTTTAAGGTTTGTTTAAACATTGGCGAAGTTCCTGTGCCATACACAGCCAATGTGCTATCCGCTTTCATCCTGCCCACCATATCCATATTAATCATATAATTAATGGATTTTGCATCTATGGTTGGATTTTTTGAAAAGTAATTAGAACCCAACAATCCCATTTCCTCACCAGAAAATGCCATAAATAAATAGTTGTTGTTATCTTTAATTTTGGCTTGGTCATTTTTTATTTTTAACCGACTAGCCAAATTTAACATTACCGCAACACCACTTGCATTGTCATCGGCACCATTATGGATGGCCTTATCTTTTTCTCGATATAATGAGCCTTCACCTCCATAACCCAAATGATCGTAATGTGCACCAATGACTATTGTAGTTTTTGCTTTATTGTTTATAAACCCAATAACATTATTCCCTGTAATGGTACTATCTGCATTGGTAGTAAATTGCACTTCTTTATGAGGATCTGTTTTTGGTTTAAAAGAAAACGATTGGAAGAAATTATCTGTTCCTTTTGGTTGTAGTCCAATATTTTTAAATCGCTTGGCAATAAATTTTGCAGCTGCTATCTCACCTTTTGTACCTGTTTGTCGTCCTTCCAATTTATCATCAGCTAAAAATGTGACATCTTCCTTCATTCTATTTTTAGCAATTTCAGGTTTATTTTCACAGGACAAGAATGCGGCTAAAACCAATAAAAATATCCAATTTTTCATCTTTAAATCTTATTTTTGCGCAAAATTAGGCATTAAATGCCATTTATTAAATTCTTTAGCATGAACAGATTCGCAATTATTTTAATCATATTAATTACGTTTTTATCTTGTAAGAATGAAAAGTCAGAAGTTTCAAATTCTGAAACTAATATCGAATTAAGCGAAACAAAAGACACGTTAATCTATCCTGAAGAAACTCATTTTAAATCCATAAGACAAGTAACATTTGGAGGTGATAATGCGGAAGCATATTGGAGCTTTGATGACAAACAGTTAGTTTTTCAGTCTAATAATGCCAAATGGAATGTTGGTTGTGACCAAATGTTTTTAATGGATGCTAATGAAACATTTACCGATAGTATTGCACCACCTATGGTAAGTACAGGAAAAGGACGTACTACTTGTGCGTATTTTTTACCAGACAATAAACATATTATTTATGCCTCAACACATTTGAAACAAGAGGATTGCCCTGAAACTCCGTTACGGAAAAACGGTAAATACATTTGGCCAATCTACGATAGTTATGACATTTTTGTTGCGGATTTAGAGGGTAATATTGTAAAACAATTAACCAATGAAGTTGGTTACGACGCTGAACCAACCGTATCTCCCAAAGGAGATAAGATTGTATTTACCTCAACCCGAAGTGGTGATTTAGAACTCTATACCATGAATATTGATGGAAGTGATGTTAAACAAATTACCAATGAATTGGGTTACGATGGAGGAGCATTCTTTTCACCAGATGGCACAAAATTAATTTTCCGATCGTCTCGACCTAAGACCAAAAAAGAAATAAAAGAATACAAGGATTTACTGGCTGAAGGTTTAGTTGAACCTACAGAGATGGAGCTTTATATTTGTAATGCTGATGGATCTGATTTAAGGCAATTAACTGATTTAGGCAACGCGAATTGGAGTCCGTTTTTTCATCCAAGTGGTGATAAAATATTATTCTCTTCTAATTTTGAAGCTGAGCGTGGTTTCCCCTTCAACCTATATTTGATTGATATCGATGGCAAAAACCTAAAACGTGTTACTCACGGAGAAACGTTTGATGCATTCCCTGTGTTTTCTAATGATGGTAAGTATTTAGCGTTTTCCTCAAACCGAAATAATGGAGGTGGTAGAGACACTAACCTTTTTATTGCTGAATGGCAGGATTAATTTAAGTCTTTAAGCCTTTTGCGCTCCTCTGCACTTGTAGTCCGTTCGTTTGTTTTTAATTTGGTATTGCCAAATTTGTAACGAAAGCCCAGTTTTATATATCTATTATCTGAATCTACAAAACTTGAACTGTATTGATTTAAATATCTCGTTGATGTTTCATAATCTTGTAAGTTAAATATGTCTTCTACAGAAAGTGTAATTACTCCTTTATCATTTAAAACTCTTTTAGAAACACTCAACTCCGAGACCAAACGGTTTTCCACTGTTTGCAGTCGTTGAAGACTTTTTCCTACCCAAGTAAAGGTTAAATTAAGGTTTAGAGTATTATCTTTTAAAAACGATAAACTATTTTGTAAAATGCTATAATTAGACCATTGGCTTAATTTTACAAAACCTTCGCCAAAATCGGTTTCTTCCGTAATATTATAAAATGAAGTTACAGCATATAAAAAATATCTACTTGTAATGTATTTGTAAAAGGCGAAATCAAAACCATAATCTACTTTTTTATCTAAATTGGTTGGTGTAAATGCAATAATGTTTGTTTCATTATTCTGTCGTGGCAATTCCACAATATCACCATCATAGTTCATGTAATAAGCTTCTACGGTAAAATATTTTAAAAAATCAACACCAACTTTGTAATGGTCTCTGTACGATGGCACTAAATTTGGGTTGCCTCTAACCACAGTATTTTCATTTATGAAAAATGTAAATGGGTTAAGGTCTGTATAACTTGGCCTATAAATACTGCGTTTATAACTTCCATTAATACTCACCTCATCTAAAAGTTGATATGAGAGGCTTGCGTTTGGAAACCAATTTAAATAATCCTGAAAATTAGTTTCATCTAGTGATATGGATGTTCCTTCTATTTCAGTTTGCTCAACACGCAAGCCTGCGTTGAGATCCCATTTGCTCCAAGATTTACTAAAATTGGCATACGCAGCATATACATGCTCATCATAATCAAAAGCGTCAGAGTTCTCTTCATTTAAAACTTCTTCACCATTAATTGCGTCCAATCTTGTAATATCACTTTTGGTATTAATATTTGAATATTTTACACCAACATCAAAATTTGCGCTATCATCAATTGGTAGGCTATAATCTGCTTTGGCAGTAAGAATTTTAGTCTCTTGATTGGCAAGTGTGTTAAATTCTGAAGTGCTGTCAAACATATTATTGCCATCATAAAAGTTGTTTACTACAGTTTGATCGCGCTCATAATCGTAAGTGGTAAAATGACCGTTAAGAGAGAAGTTACTTCCATCTTCAAAATCATGTCTAAAAACCAAATCTGTACCTATATTATATTTGTTGTCTCTTGATAAATTATTTGAAGTAAATCTTCGGATAAAATTAGAATTTTCATCCGCAATATTAGTATTGTTGTTGATTTTATATTTGAAGTAAGGAAGATATAAACCCGTACTCGTTAGGCTCAGCGTATTTTTTTCATCAATGAAATAATCAAAATTTAGGTTTAGATTGTGAATTTCTGTATATGTGTTTCTATTTACATTAGATTCCCAAATTTGGTCTATACTATTGTCATCATTGAGGTAGTTAACTACATCGTCGTTTACCCTATTAATTTTTTTATTGGTATAGCTGTAATTTAAGTTTAGGTTAATTTTATTGTTCTTAAAATAGTGGCTTGTTCCTGCATTATATCTCGGAAAAACACCTTGGGTATAGTTTGTTAAAACGCTACCTCTATAACCCGTTACCAAGTTTTTGGTCATAACTATATTTATAACAGAACCACTATCCGCATCATAGCTTGCTGGTGGATTGGTAATAACCTCAACTGATTTAATGCTGTTTGCTGGTGCGCTTTCCAAAAGTTGAATCAGTTCATTCGAAGTGAGCTGTACTCGTCTATTATTAATATACACAACAGCTGGTGCACTTTTTATATTAATGTTACCTTCTGTAACAATAATACCTGGTGTGTGTTTTAATACTTGGAGCGTATTGCCTTCTATTAAAGCTGTATTTTCTACATTAAAAATAAGGCGATCTGGTTTTCTGGTAATTGTTGGTTTTCTGGCAATAATATCTACTTGATTTAAAGTTTCGGAATCTTCTAAAAGCACTATATCATTTAACACAATATCTTTAGATATGTTTTGCTTATTTACAACAGGTTTAAAACCAATAAACGTAGTTTTAATAATGTATTCCCCTTTTATAACAGACAAAAACTCATACCTCCCTTTATGGTCTGTACTTGTGCCTTTGACCAAACTAGAATCTGCTGAATTAAGCAAAACCACATTAGCAAATGAAATTGGTTGGGTATTAACATCTACAACTCTTCCACTAATAACTATGTCTTGAGCATTGCTAACAAAACATAAAGCAAAAAGAAAAGTGCAGCAAAAAAGACGTAGGCAAGTGAGCATTAGAAAATTAGGTTTAAAGGTGCAAGATATAAATAGTTTTTTACTTTTTATTACGGTTTTTCCATAATTACAACCCTTATATTGCACCTTTTGATAAGGTTACGAGAAAGAAATCAACTATATTTGCACCCTTACATTTTGCTATAGAAAAAGAGATGAAGCATATTAGAAACTTTTGCATAATTGCACATATAGATCACGGAAAAAGTACTCTTGCAGATCGTTTGTTGGACTTTACAGGTTCTGTCACAGATCGTGAAAAACAAGATCAGTTATTGGATAACATGGATTTGGAGCGTGAGCGTGGTATTACCATAAAATCTCATGCAATTCAGATGGAATACACGCATAAAGGAGAACAATATGTGCTTAACTTAATTGATACTCCTGGACATGTTGATTTTTCTTATGAAGTTTCAAGGTCTATTGCTGCATGTGAAGGAGCATTGCTTATTGTAGATGCCGCACAAAGTATCCAGGCACAAACTATTTCAAATTTATATTTGGCATTAGAGAATGACTTAGAGATTATCCCGGTTTTAAATAAAATAGATTTACCAAGTGCAAGCCCAGAAGAAGTAACAGATGATATTGTAGATTTACTAGGCTGTGAACCCTCTGAAGTGATTCCTGCTAGTGGAAAAACAGGGTTAGGCGTTGAAGATATTTTAACAGCAATAATTGAGCGCATACCTGCTCCCAAAGGAAATTACGATGAGCCATTACAGGCTTTGATTTTTGATTCGGTTTACAACCCATTTCGTGGTGTTGAAACGTATTTTAGGGTTATTAACGGTTCTATTAAAAAAGGACAAAGCATTAAATTTATCGCCACAGGAAAAAATTATTTTGCGGATGAAGTTGGCACCTTAAAACTTAAACAGTTTCCTCGAAAAGAAATTAAAGCTGGTGATGTAGGTTATGTTATTACTGGCATAAAAGAAGCTAAAGAAGTAAAGGTAGGTGATACTATAACGGATGCAAAAAACCCAACTACAAATGCTATTGCTGGTTTTGAGGATGTAAAACCTATGGTATTTGCAGGGATTTACCCTGTTGACACAGAGGATTACGAGGAGTTAAGAAACTCAATGGAGAAATTACAGCTCAATGATGCTTCTTTAGTCTTTCAACCAGAAAGTTCTGCAGCACTAGGTTTTGGTTTCCGCTGTGGCTTTTTGGGCATGTTGCATTTAGAAATTATACAAGAACGTTTAGAGCGTGAGTTTGACATGACGGTTATCACTACCGTTCCAAATGTTAGCTATTACGCATACACAAATAAGAATCCTGATGAAGTCGTTATTGTAAATAACCCATCAGATTTACCAGAACCTTCTACCTTAAATCGTGTTGAAGAGCCTTTTATTAAAGCAACCATCATTACCAAGTCAGATTTTGTTGGCTCTGTAATGAGTCTTTGTATTGAAAAACGAGGCCAAATTACCAATCAAACATACTTAACTACTGAACGTGTTGAGTTAAGTTTTGATATGCCCTTGGCAGAAATTGTATTTGATTTTTATGATCGTTTAAAAACCGTTTCTAAAGGATACGCCTCTTTTGATTATACTCCTATTGGAATGCGTGAGTCTAAATTAGTGCGTGTTGATATTCTATTGAATGCCCAAACTGTTGATGCATTATCTGCACTTGTCCACACCGACAATGCTTACACTATTGGTAAAAAAATGACCGAAAAGTTAAAAGAGCTTATCCCAAGACAACAGTTTGACATCCCAGTACAAGCTGCTATTGGTGCAAAAATTATTGCTAGGGAAACTATAAAAGCATTGCGTAAAGATGTAACTGCCAAATGTTATGGTGGTGATATTTCGCGTAAACGTAAGCTTTTGGAAAAACAGAAAAAAGGGAAAAAGCGTATGCGACAAGTTGGTAATGTAGAAATACCTCAACAAGCGTTTATGGCTGTTTTAAAACTGAATGATTAAATTAAAACTCTTTTCCCTATTGAGCTTTTGTTGATGGGTTAAATAAGTTGGGTTACTTATCTTCCTCCTCCGCAACTACTTCTACGTCAAAAGGCTTACCTAAATACACAAGTTTATAATCGTCGCCTATTTCTTCAATTTCAGTATTGTACGATGAAATAATATGTAGTTCTCCCTCGTCATCTTTTAAAAACAAAGGAATCATATTTTTATCTTTATTAGTAATTTCAATAAGGCTTGCATAATGCTCTTTATCGTCCACATCAATTTCTTGTATAGATGGATATTTTCGTGTTACTTCCGTGAGAGTGACATAATCATCCGTGTGGGAAAATAAACCTTGTTTAGGATTGTTGTTTGGATTGTTCATTTCGCTAGCTGTCACCAACCTAAATGATCCATTTTCACCAAATTGTTTACTAAACTTATTGATGGCATATCTATTTATGTCAGCGTTTCCGGTCATTGCCATTAGGTAGCCGACATCGTTCAATTCAATATTATCCATTAAATTATCTGAATATATATTGGTTGTTAAAGCTTCAAGACCCAATTCTTTTGCCTTGGCAATATTACCTTGGTTACTGTCTATTAATACCACATGTCTTCCGTTTGTTTCTAAATAATGGCCTAATAAACGTGAAACTTTGGATGCTCCTACAATTAAAATTCCATTAGATTGTTTTAAGAACACACCCACCATTTTGGCAAAAAGTCTTGCTGTTGTTGCATTTAATAAAACCGTACCAAGTACAATAACAAACACTAAAGGCGTAATGTATTCTGCTCCCTCTACTCCTTTGCTCGCCAGTTTTAATCCAAAAAGTGAAGCAATACCAGCCGCAACTATACCGCGTGGTCCCACCCAGCTAACAAAGAGTTTTTCGTTCAACTTTAATGTGGATCCTTGGGTACTTAAAAAAACACCAACAGGTCTAATTACAAATACTATAATAGCAAATAGAATGGCTGTTTTCCAATTGTATATTAAAAGTAATTCATCAAAATTAATGTTTGCCGCCAGCAATATGAATAAAATAGAAATTAATAACACACTTAGTGACTCTTTAAAATATAAAATATCCTTTAAGTGAGGAGAGTTTGAGTTTCCTATGACCATACCCATTACAACTACTGCCAATAAACCAGACTCATGCGCAAAAGCATCGGACAGCACAAAAACACATAAAACCGCTGCGAGGGAAAACACATTCATTAAATAATGTGGCACCCATTTTTTATTTATAATTAAATTGAGTGCATGTGCAAACGCAAAGCCAAATGTAGAACCAAACAATACAATTTTACCAAATTCAATAAGTGCTGTTTTGGTAAATTCTCCACCAGCATCTACACTAATAAATTCGTAAACCAAAACTGCAACCAAAGCTCCGATAGGATCTATTAGAATTCCTTCCCACTTTAACACAGCAGAAACATCTTTTTTTAAGGGAATGTTACGCAAAATTGGCGTAATCACGGTTGGGCCAGTAACAATTATTAATGCAGAAAACAAAAAACAAATTTTCCAACTTAAATCAAAAATGAAATGAGCCGCAAAAGCAGCTCCAAAAAAGGTCACCAAAGATCCTATAGTAATTAACTTTGAAATTACTGGCCCAACATTCTTTATCTCGCTAAATTTAAGTGTTAAGCCTCCTTCAAACAGAATAACTCCAATGGCCAACGACACAAAATAAAATAAACTTTCTCCGGGAAAAAGCCCTTCTTGCTGATTCCATATTGGTTCTATCCACTTAGTACCATCCTCAGATAAAAATTCGGCAGCTATTGGGCCAACCAATAAGCCAATTAAAATTAAAGGTAAAATTGCTGGAATTTTAAATTTCCAAGCGACCCATTGTGCTAAAATTCCTAAAATGATAATTCCTGCTAATTCTAACATCTATATCTGTTTTTTGTGAAAATACTAAATATTTGCAATAGCAAAGGTAAATTATAAGTTTTACAGTTTTTAAAAAAATACTATCTTTCAAAACTGACTAAACCTAATATATAGCATTGTCTTTAGAACCTTTTAGAACCATAGGAATTGGAGTTACATTTTCACCAAACCTAAAAGCAAACATTTATGAAGCTGCTAGATTGGCGATAATGCTAAAATCTAAGCTGATTTTAATTCATGTGGGTAACAAAAACCCAGAAAAGGAGCAAAAGTTTGAATCTATTATAAAACCTTTTAAGGATAAAGGGCTGGAGTTTAAAATAGTCTTTAAGCCAGGCAATCCTGTGGATGCCATTCTTTCTGTATCAGAATCTGAGGCTATAGATTTACTGATATTAGGAGCTCTGAAACGCGAAAATTTCTATAAATATTATGTTGGCTCTATTGCACGAAAAATTACACGGAAAGCCACATGTTCTATTTTACTCCTTATAAAACCATCCGTTAAGCGCTTTCCTTGCGAACATGTTGTGGTTAATGGGCTTGAAGACCCTAAAACTCAAAGGACAATCGCCTCAGCATTTTATGTCGCCAATGCTTTGGGTTCTGAAAAAATCACTATTGTTGAAGAGGTAAAAGAAGGGGAAATAATTAAAGTTGAAGATGATAGATCTTTGCGTTTAGCCAACATTGTCAAAGAACGTATTAGAAACAGGGAAGATGCAAGAATTAAATCTATCATTGAAAATATTCCTAAAGAACACACTGAGAAAACAACAATAAAATCACAACCTATTTTCGGGAAGCAAGGTTATTCCATTGGGCATTATGCACAAATTGCTAGGGCAGACTTATTGGTAATGAACGCACCTACCAAAATGACCTTATGGGATCGTATTTTTCCGCATGATATTGAACATATCTTAACAGAATTACCAACCGATGTTTTAATTATTCAATGAGTCTGAAAAAAAATAAAATAAAAGATTTTATTAAGACATTTCCAAAAAATATATTTTCTGGTTTTGTGGTCAGTCTTATTGCACTGCCTTTGGGCTTGGGATTAGCTATGGCAAGTGAAGCTCCACCAATTGCAGGCGTTATAGCTGCAATTGTTGGAGGTATTGTGGTTTCCATTTTTGGAGGTAGCCATGTGACCATTGCAGGTCCTGGCAATGGTTTGGTTGGAGTCCTTTTTGTGGCTATATCTACACTGGGTCTTGAAAGTGCTTACGCTGCCATTATTTGCTCTGGAATCCTTGTAGCAGCTCTAGGTTTTTTGCGCCTTGGTAAACTTGCAGAATTCTTTCCCTCATCTGCATTACAAGGTATGTTGGCTGCGATTGGTCTAATAATTTTGGGGAAGCAATTTCATATTATGCTTGCTCATAAAATTAATCGTGATGAAGTTATAGATTATTTAATTGAAATTCCTGTTACTATAAAAGATGCTATTTTCTATGAAAAAGAAGGGTTGATTTTTGCAGCTTTAGCAGGTGTGCTTAGCTTGTTGATTATGGTTTTTTATCCAAAAATCAGAAATAAGTATTTACAGTTGATACCAGCTCCGATGTGGATTGTAATTCTTTCCATCGTCTTCAGCTATTATTTTGAGTTTATTGCCAACGAGCCCAACCCTATCGCGAGCGTTTATATGATTTCCGGAATTCCAGAGTTTACAGATATAATTGCACAGTTGCCCTCTGTAAACTTTGGAAAAGCCAATACTTTCGCCTTTTGGTCTAGCGTATTTTCTTTAATGCTCATTGCCAGCATAGAATCTTTGTTAAGTATAAAGGCGGTTGATAAACTAGACCCTGAAAAAAGACGATCTAATGTTAACCAAGACTTAAAGGCTTTGGGTTTCGCTACAATGGGAAGTGGTTTTTTGGGAGGCCTAAACGTTGTAACCGTTATTGCTCGAAGCTCTGTAAATGTAAATAATAATGCGAGCAACCAATCATCAAATTTTTTCCATGCCATATTTTTAGTCATATTTATAGTTCTATTTAGTACCCAACTTACACGGATTCCTTTGCCAGCGTTAATGGCAATATTGGTCTTTACGGGTTATAAATTAGCATCTCCATATACGATAAAAAAGATTTTTTCAATCGGTAAAGAGCAACTTGTTATATTCTTTGTAACCCTATTTGTAACTTTGAAAGTTGGGCTTATTACTGGAATTCTTTCAGGTGTTTTAACAACATTTTTAATACATATAATCATCAATAAAAGTGTTTCTTTATTTTTTAGAAATATTTTGAAACCAAACGTATTGATGTACCAAGAAAAGGAAAATGCCAGTTATTACATTAGTGTGAAACACTTTTGTAGTTTTTTGAATTTCTATAAGTTGAAAAGCAAATTAGATGTAATACCAGAAAATCAAGATGTTATTTTAGATTTTTCTCTGTGCAAGTTTGTGGACCATACAGTTATGGATAATCTTAGTGCCTACCAAAGCTTATTTAATAAACGTGGTGGTCATTTTGATGTGGTTGGTTTAGATCTTCACGACACAAAATCAAAGCACCCTTTTGCTCTGCGTCGCCAGCTTCCGGTGCCAAATATTATAAAGAAAAGCTTAACTAAAAGACAAAATAATATTGAAAGCCTGTCTCTTATACACATCTCAGAGCCCACGAGACCGAGGCTGATCTCGTATGCCG
>CAJXVG010000072.1 GCA_913061495.1 uncultured Winogradskyella sp. | reverse complement strand
GTCTCGTGGGCTCGGAGATGTGTATAAGAGACAGATCTTGGCACACTTTTAATGTATGAATATGAAGAAGCATCCGATAATTCTATTGCAATTCTAAGAGACTTTAGAGGGAGTATGTATTTATCTTTTAGTCTTTACCCTTTAGAAAATCTCTCCATAGTGAGTACAACCTACTACCAGCCATTAATTAAACAATTATCTGATTTTAGAGTCTCTAATGAAACATCTTTGGCTCTCAAAATTTTTGACAACTTGGCCTTTAAAACATCCTTTACTTTCAATTTTGATACTGAACCCATTGTTGGCATTCCGGAAACCCAATATGAACTAACCAATGGTATTATTTATACATTTGATTAAATAAAAAAACCCTTCAAAAATTAAGAAGGGTTTATATTCTACTGCAACATGCTAGAAAGTCTATGCTTTTATTTTAAATGCTTTTTCTTGGGGAAAATAAGCAACTTCACCTAATTCTTCTTCAATACGTAATAACTGATTATATTTTGCCATACGATCACTACGAGATGCTGAACCGGTTTTTATTTGACCTGTGTTTAAAGCTACAGCCAAATCTGCAATTGTATTATCCTCAGTTTCTCCAGAACGGTGTGACATTACTGAGGTAAATCCGGCATTATGGGCCATATTTACGGCAGCGATTGTTTCTGTTAAAGTACCAATTTGATTTACTTTTATTAAAATAGAGTTGGCTATTCCATTTTCAATACCACGAGATAAACGTTCTACATTTGTTACAAACAAATCATCACCGACTAACTGAACTTTGTTTCCGATTTTCTCTGTTAAGTATTTCCACCCTTCCCAATCATTTTCGTCCATACCATCTTCTATGGAAATAATCGGATATTTATCAGCTAACTCAGCTAAATAATCTGCCTGCTCTTTACTTGTTCTAACTTTGCCATTGCTTCCTTCAAACTTAGTGTAATCGTAAGCTCCATCAACATAAAATTCTGCAGCAGCGCAATCTAAAGCAATCTTAACATCATCACCTAATTTATAACCTGCCTTTTCAACAGCTTTGTTAATAGTATCTAGCGCATCCTCTGTTCCTCCTTCTAGTGTAGGCGCAAACCCACCTTCATCACCAACAGCTGTACTTAAACCTCTATCATGAAGCACTTTTTTTAAATGGTGGAATATCTCAGTTCCCATTTGCATGGCATGGGTAAAATTCTTTGCTTTTACTGGCATCACCATAAACTCTTGAAATGCTATTGGAGCATCACTATGGGAACCTCCATTAATGATATTCATCATTGGTACTGGCAAAGTGTTTGCTGAAACACCACCAACATATCTGTATAAAGGTATATTCAGTTCATTTGCTGCTGCTTTTGCTGCTGCCAATGACACTCCTAAAATTGCATTAGCTCCTAGTTTTGATTTGTTTGGAGTACCATCTAAATCAATCATTAGTTGGTCAATCATATTTTGTTCAAATACTGAAACTCCCAATAACTCTTGAGCAATGACGGCATTAACGTTTTCAACAGCCTTTAAAACTCCTTTTCCCATGTAAGTATCTCCTCCATCTCTAAGCTCAACCGCTTCATGTTCTCCTGTAGAAGCTCCAGAAGGCACAGCTGCCCTTCCTAAAACTCCATTTTCTGTAATAACATCCACTTCTACTGTTGGGTTTCCTCTGGAATCTAAAATTTGTCTTGCGTGTACGTTTATTATTATGCTCATTAGTTAGATTTTAAATAATAGTTTTAGTTTATTTTAAACCTTCAAAGTCTTTTAAACCTGGAGGATTAACAAATTTACGAAAATCAAAAATGTATTTTAATCAATGCATTTATTATTGCGATAAATTATTACTATAATGTTTTCGCTATGAAAAAACAGCAATAGAAATTGTGTTTCTCCGCGGTTTTTTCAATACTATTTATTCATATTCTCTATAAACTGGTCAAATACGTATGCTGAATCATTTGGTCCAGGACTTGCTTCAGGATGATATTGTACTGAGAAACATTTTTTATCTTTCATTTTTATACCTGCAACTGTATGATCATTTAAATGCACGTGTGTGATTTCAATATTTCTATTTGCTTCAGTTTCTTCTCGGTTAATAGCAAACCCGTGATTTTGAGATGAAATTTCACCTTTACCTGTTACCAAATTCTTTACAGGGTGATTTATACCTCTATGTCCATTGTGCATCTTATAGGTTGAAATACCGTTTGCCAATGCAATGATTTGATGACCTAAACAAATACCAAACAGTGGCTTATTCTTAGCTATAATTTCTTTTGTAAGCGTGATGGCATCTGTTAAAGGTTCTGGGTCTCCAGGACCGTTTGACAAGAAATACCCATCTGGATTGAATGTTTCTAAATCCTCAAACTTGGAGTTGTAAGGAAAGACCTTAATATAAACATCTCTTTTTGCAAGATTGCGAAGGATGTTTTTCTTAATTCCAATATCTAAAGCCGCAACTTTATATTTTGCGTTCTCACTACCAAAATAATAAGGCTCTTTGGTTGATACTTTTGAAGCTAATTCTAAGCCCACCATTGAAGGGACTTCGGCTAATTGTTTTTTAAGTGCTTCTATATTTTCTACTTCTGTAGATATTACAGCGTTCATAGCTCCATTATCCCTAATGTAACTCACTAAAGCACGTGTATCTACATCTGAAATAGCGAGTGTATTATGTTTTTCAAAGAAGTTCTCTAGAGATTGGTCTGCACTTGGCCTTGAATACTCAAAACTAAAGTTTTTACATACTAAACCAGCTATTTTAATATCTTCAGATTCCATCTCTTCATCCTTGGTACCGTAATTTCCAATATGTGCATTGGTGGTCACCATAATCTGACCAAAATATGACGGATCTGTAAAAATCTCTTGATAACCTGTTGTACCAGTATTAAAACATACCTCTCCAAAAGAGGTACCTTCTTTTCCTATGGATTTACCATAAAATATTGTACCGTCCGCTAATAAAATAAGAGCTTTTTTTCTTTGTTTGTATTTCATTCTCTTGTTACATATAAAGTTCTTCTATCAAAGAACAAAGTTTTACAAAATTCCAAAAAAAAAGGATAAACTGAAACAGTTTATCCTTTATATTTATTAATGCTTATTAACACCCGATAATCGAGATTTGTGCAATGCGAAATAGTGTTTTAAGTTTTTGTCTTTACAAATTTTAAACTCTATTCGCTTTTTTGTCTGCATTTCTATTCTTCTTCTTCGTTTGAAGCTTTAGTTTCTGTTGGAGCTGGCGTTGCTGCTTTAGCTTTGCTTCCTCCTCTTCTACTTCTACGTGTTTTCTTTTCTGGTTTACCAGCAGTATAGATTTCGTTGTAATCTACCAACTCTATCATTGCCATATCAGCGTTATCACCTAATCTGTTTCCTAATTTGATGATACGAGTATAACCACCTGGACGATCTCCTACTTTTGCAGCGACATCTCTAAAAAGTTCCGCAACAGCTTCTTTTTGTCTCAAATTAGACATTACAACTCTTCTGTTATGAGTTGTGTCCTCTTTAGACTTAGTTATCATAGGCTCAACAAACTGTTTTAAAGCTTTTGCTTTGGCCACTGTTGTGTTAATACGCTTATTCTCTATTAATGAACAAGCCATATTTGCTAACATTGCTTTTCTGTGCGCTGTTTTTCTACCTAAATGATTGAATTTTTTCCCGTGTCTCATGACGTTTAGTTTATCATCTTGCTACCAAATCCCACTATTGAGAGAGCAAAATATGATGTGTTAGTCTTTATCTAATTTATATTTACTTAAATCCATTCCGAAGTTAAGACCTTTAACATTTACTAGCTCTTCTAGCTCAGTTAAAGACTTCTTACCAAAGTTTCTGAATTTCATTAAATCGTTTTTGTTGAATGATACTAAATCTCCTAAAGTATCTACTTCTGCTGCCTTTAAACAGTTTAATGCACGTACAGACAAATCCATATCAACTAGTTTAGTTTTCAATAGTTGTCTCATGTGAAGTGATTCTTCATCATAAGTTTCAGTCTGTGCAATTTCATCAGCTTCTAAAGTTATACGCTCATCTGAGAATAACATGAAGTGGTGAATTAATATTTTAGCTGCTTCAGTTAAAGCATCTTTAGGATTGATTGATCCATCTGTTCTAATTTCGAAAACTAATTTTTCGTAATCGGTTTTTTGTTCAACACGAAAGTTTTCGATACTGTACTTTACATTTTTTATTGGTGTGTATATTGAATCTGTAAAGATTGTTCCAACAGGTGCAGAAGATTTTTTATTTTCTTCAGCAGGAACGTAACCTCTACCTTTTTCAATAGTTAACTCCATATTGATGCTTACTTTTGGATCTAAGTTACAGATAACCAAATCTGTATTTAATACTTGGAAACCAGAAATAAACTTCTGGAAGTCACCCGCTGTAATTTGATCTTGTCCTGAGATAGAAATTGTAACCGTTTCGTTATCAACTTCATCAATCTGACGTTTAAAGTTAACTTGCTTTAAGTTTAAGATCATTTCAGTAACATCTTCAACTACACCTGAGATTGTAGAAAACTCATGATCTACACCTTCAATTCTAACTGAAGTAATTGCAAAACCTTCTAAAGAAGATAGTAAAACTCTTCGTAAAGCATTACCTACTGTTAATCCGTATCCTGGTTCTAAAGGTCTGAATTCGAACTTTCCTTCGAAATCAGTAGAATCAATCATGATTACTTTATCAGGCTTCTGAAAATTTAATATTGCCATTTTTTTCCTTCGTTTTAATTGTTATTTAGTTGCGCGGTCTATAAGTTTGAAGAACACCAATAAACCCTTTGGCCAAATCCCAATATGATTAATTATTATTTAGAGTAAAGTTCAACGATAAATTGCTCGTTGATTTGTTCTGGAATTTGAATTCTAGCTGGTACAGAAACATAAGTTCCTTCCATTGTATCGTTATTCCATGTAATCCATTCGTATACATTGCTAGAGTTAGCTAATGAATTTTGAATAGCTTCTAACGATTTTGATTTTTCTCTTACACCTACTACATCACCTGCTTTTAATTGGTAAGATGGTACGTTAACTTTTTCACCGTTAACTGTAATGTGTCTATGAGATACTAATTGTCTTGCTCCACTTCTAGAAGGAGAGATTCCCATTCTATAAACTACATTGTCTAAGCGAGATTCACATAACTGAAGTAAAACCTCACCTGTAATACCTTGAGCAGCTGTTGCTCTTTTAAACATATTTCTGAATTGCTTTTCTAATATACCGTAAGTATATTTAGCTTTTTGCTTTTCCATCAATTGGATTGCATATTCAGATTTTTTTCCACGACGACGGTTATTTCCGTGCTGTCCTGGAGGATAATTTCTCTTTTCGAAAGCCTTATCATCTCCGAAAATTGCTTGCCCGAATTTACGAGCGATTTTTGTTTTTGGACCAGTATATCTTGCCATTTCTAATTTGTTTAGAGAGTGATTATAAAATTAAGGTCTAAATCTTATCCTTCTATAACCGTTAATCTCTCGTTGATACTTGTTTACTATTTTTTTGAGTTTGCAAATTTACGTATAAAAAAATTAATATCAACTGTTTAAACAATTGATATTAATTTCTTATCGGTTAAAAATTAAACTCTACGTCTTTTAGGTGGACGGCAACCATTGTGTGGTAATGGTGTAACATCAATTATTTCCGTTACTTCAATACCTGCATTATGTATAGATCTAATAGCAGATTCTCTACCGTTACCAGGTCCCTTTACATAAGCTTTCACTTTCTTTAATCCTGCTTCTTTTGCTACTGCTGAAGCGTCTTCTGCGGCTAATTGGGCTGCGTAAGGAGTATTCTTTTTAGAACCTCTAAAGCCCATTTTCCCAGCTGATGACCAAGAAATTACGTCACCTTTTTTGTTTGTTAAAGATACAATGATGTTGTTAAAAGATGCTGTGATATGAGCTTCTCCAACTGCGTCAACGATTACTTTACGTTTTTTTGTACTTGACTTTGCCATATTTTATAGTTTCTAGTTGTTAGCTTTTAGTTGTTAGAATCCTAAACCTTTCGATTTCGAACAGATTCATCTAACTACTAATTACTAGTGACTCTTCTTTACTTGTTTAGCCTTGTCTTTGTTTGAATCTAGGATTCTTTTTGTTAATGACGTAAAGTCTTCCTTTTCTGCGCACTAATTTACAGTCTGCGCTTCTTTTTTTTACTGATGCTCTTACTTTCATCTTGTATTGTTTTTATCGACTAGTTTATAAATGCTTTCACATCTACTTTTTTAGTATCTATATGTTATTCGAGCCTTAGTTAAATCGTAAGGACTCATTTCTAATTTAACCTTATCACCTGGTAATAGTTTAATGTAATGCATACGCATTTTACCAGAGATATGAGCAGTCACTATGTGACCGTTTTCTAATTCAACACGGAACATGGCATTTGATAATGCTTCTATAATTGTTCCGTCTTGTTCTATTGCTGCTTGTTTTGCCATAATAATTTTTAGTTTTCAAACTTAACTAAGCAAATACCTTGCCTAAAATTAAAGAGTGAGATCTAAACATACTTTTACTTATTGCGCTACTGCTTTTCTATTCTTACCAGTTTTCATTAAGCCATCATAATGCTTATTTAATAAATAAGAATTAATCTGTTGCATAGTATCAATAGCCACACCAACCATAATTAATAGTGATGTACCACCGAAAAACAATGCCCAGCCTTGTTGTACTCCCAATAACTTAACAATAAATGCTGGAAAAACAGCAATTAAAGCCAAAAATATAGAGCCTGGCAGTGTAATCTGCGACATAATTTTATCTAAATACTCAGAGGTTTCAGATCCTGGACGAATCCCTGGAATAAATCCACCGCTTCGTTTTAAATCATCAGCCATTTTATTAGTAGGTACTGTTATAGCTGTATAAAAATACGTGAATATTATAATTAATAAAGCAAATACTAAGTTGTACCAAAAGCCAAATATATCAGAAAAGTTTGTCTGCATCCATTGACCAGCGGCAGAATCTTTCATAAATGAAGATCCTCCAATTAAGCCAGGAACAAACATAATTGCCTGTGCAAAGATAATTGGCATTACTCCTGATGCATTTAACTTTAATGGTAAAAACTGGCGTGAGCCAAACACATTTTTCTCATAACCTCCAGAAGCAGTACGTCTAGCATATTGTACAGCTATTTTTCTAACTGCCATTACCAAGAATACAGAAGCTAAAATAATAAGGAACCAGATTACCAATTCAATTAATATCATCATAAAACCACCATTACCACCATCTAATCTAGATGCTGCATTCTGAATGAATGATTGTGGTAAGGTTGCAATAATACCAACCATAATTAATAATGAAATACCATTACCAATACCTTTGTCTGTAATCTTTTCACCTAACCACATCGCAAACACACAACCTGTTACCAAAATAATTACGGAAGACACATAAAAAATGTTTTCTGAAAATCCTGGTAATAAAAGGCTGCCCATGGATTGAGCTCCTGACAATGCAGGTACACTAGCCAAGTAACCTGGTGCTTGCACTAAACAAATACCAATGGTTAACCAGCGTGTAATTTGGGTAATTTTCTTTTGACCACTTGCTCCTTCTTTTTGAAGTTTTTGCAAATAAGGAATCGCAATACCCATTAACTGAACTACAATAGAAGCAGAAATGTAAGGCATAATACCCAATGCAAAAACAGATGCATTTGCAAAAGCACCACCTGTAAAAGCATTTAACAATCCTAAAATTCCATCTGAAGTTCCATCTTGTAAACCACCTAGTTTATTGATATCAATTCCAGGCAAAACTACCTGTGCACCAAATCGATAAACTAGTAACAAGCCTAAGGTTAGCATTATTCTATCCTTAAGCTCTGTGATTTTCCAAACGTTTTTTAATGTATCTATTATCTTCATCCTTGAAATCTTATAAAGTTACGGCTTCACCACCAGCAGCTTCGATAGCAGCTTTTGCTGTTGCAGTAAATTTATGAGCTGTTACTTTCAATTTTGCTTTTAATTCTCCACGTCCTAAAATCTTAACTAGATCATTTTTTCCAGCTAATCCTAAAGACATAAGAGTTTCAAAATCTAAAGTATCTTTTATTTTCTTTTCATCCACCAACTGTTGTAATGTATCAACGTTTACACCTTGGTACTCTACTCGGTTAATGTTGGTGAATCCAAACTTAGGAACACGTCTTTGTAAAGGCATTTGTCCACCTTCAAATCCTAATTTCTTAGAATATCCAGAACGCGACTTAGCACCTTTGTGACCTCTTGTTGCAGTTCCGCCTTTTCCAGAACCTTGACCACGGCCAATACGCTTTCCTTTACCTTTTACTGAACCTTCTGCAGGTTTTAAATTACTTAAATCCATTATTAAGTTATATTTTTAAGCCTCTTCAACAGAAACTAAATGTTCAACTTTGTTTACCATACCAAGGATATTTGGTGTGGCGTCGTGCTCTACAACTTGACCAATCTTTTTTAAACCTAAAGCTTCTAATGTTAGCTTTTGTGTTTTAGTACGATTGATTGCACTTTTTACTTTTTTTACTTTGATCTTCTTAGCCATCTTGTCCTTGATTATCCGTTAAATACTTTTTCAAGTGAAATACCACGTTCCTTAGCTACAGATTTTGCATCTCTTAATTGTAATAAAGCATCAAATGTTGCCTTTACTACGTTGTGAGGGTTAGAAGATCCTTGAGACTTAGATAATACATCGTGTACACCTACTGCTTCAAGTACTGTTCTAACAGCACCTCCTGCAATTACACCTGTACCAGGTGCAGCTGGGATAATGTTAACTCTAGCTCCACCATACTTACCTTTTTGTTCGTGTGGTAATGTTCCTTTAATAATAGGAATTCTTACTAGATTTTTCTTAGCATCCTCAATAGCTTTAGCGATTGCTGTAGCTACATCTTTAGATTTCCCTAAACCATGACCTACAACACTTTCTTCGTCACCTACAACAACAATAGCAGAAAAACCAAATGCTCTACCACCTTTTGTTACTTTAGTTACACGCTGTACACCAACTAAACGGTCTTTTAAATCTAGTCCGCCTGGTTTTACTAATTCTGCGTTTTTATATTTTTGATACATAATGTCTTAAAATTTAAGTCCTGCTTCTCTAGCACCTTCTGCTAATGATTTTACTCTTCCATGATATAAGTAACCACCTCTATCAAAAGAAATAGTTTCAACACCAGCTTTCATAGCTTTTTCTGCAACAGATTTACCAACTAAAGTGGCAACTTCTGTTTTGTTTCCCTTAGACTTTGCAATGTCTTTGTCTCTTGAAGATGCAGCAGCTACTGTTTCACCAGTTACATCATTTACAACTTGAGCATAAATTTCTTTATTACTTCTAAAAACAGCTAATCTAGGTCTTTCAGCAGTACCAGATACCACCTTACGGATTCTGTTTTTAATTCTAGTTCTTCTTTCGTTCTTTGTCAATGCCATAACTTAATTATTAAGCTGATTTACCTGCTTTTCTTCTTATTTCTTCACCAACAAACTTAATTCCTTTTCCTTTGTAAGGTTCTGGTTTTCTAAAACCACGGATTTTAGCTGCAACTTGTCCAACTAACTGTTTGTCGTGCGATGTTAATTTTACTATTGGATTTTTTCCTTTTTCACTAATTGTCTCAACTTTTACTTCTGGTGCGATGTCCAAAATAATATTGTGAGAAAAACCAATAGCTAAATCTAGTTTTTGTCCTTGATTAGATGCTCTATAACCTACACCAACTAATTCTAGTTGTTTAGTAAATCCGTTAGAAACACCTTCTATCATGTTAGCAATTAAAGCTCTGTATAAGCCGTGTTTTGCTCTTTGGTCTTTTCTTTCCGAAGCACGCTCTAAAGTAATAGTATCGTCTTCTTGCTTTATCGTAATCTCTGAATACTCTTGAGTTAACTCACCTAATTTACCTTTAGCGGTAATTACGTTATCTTTAATCTCAAGCGTTACACCTTCAGGAACTGTTATTGGGTTTTTACCTATTCTTGACATATCTTCCTGTTTTTAGTAAACGTAACATAATACTTCACCACCAACGTTTTCTCTTTGCGCTTGTTTTCCTGTCATCACACCGTGAGAAGTTGAAACAATGGCAATACCTAAACCGTTTAAGATTCTTGGCATTTCGTTAGATGAGGCATACTTACGTAAACCTGGTTTACTGATTCGTTGAATTTTTTTGATAACCGACTCTTTTGTGTCTTTGCTATATTTTAAGGCTATTTTGATAATGCCTTGAGCTGTAGCTTCGTCATCAAATTTATAACTTAAAATATAGCCCTGTTCGAACAATATTTTAGTCATTTCTTTTTTTAAGTTAGATGCAGGAATCTCAACCACTCTGTGATTAGCCTTAACTGCATTTCTAACTCGCGTTAAATAATCCGCTATTGGATCTGTGTACATAGTTATTAATTTGCGGTAGCGGTTTTCGACACTATTGTCAAACCTGAAACCAATTTATAATTTTACCAACTTGCTTTCTTAACACCAGGAATTAATCCTTGGTTAGCCATTTCTCTAAACATTACACGAGAAATACCAAATTGTCTCATATAACCTCTTGGTCTTCCTGTTAGTTTACAACGGTTGTGCTGGCGAACTGGTGAAGCGTCTTTAGGTAATTTCTGTAATGCTTCGTAATCTCCAGCTTCTTTTAAAGATTTGCGTTTCTCTGCATATTTAGCTACCATTTTTGCACGCTTTACCTCACGAGCTTTCATTGATTCTTTAGCCATAATTAATTCTTTTTAAAAGGTAATCCTAGTTCTGCTAATAAAGATTTTGCTTCCTTATCTGTTTCTGCAGAAGTTACAAATGTAATATCCATACCAGATATTTTATTGATCTTATCAATATCAATTTCTGGAAATATAATTTGTTCAGTTACCCCTAAGTTATAGTTTCCTCTTCCATCAAAACCTGTAGCCTTAATACCGTTAAAATCTCTAACACGTGGCAACGCTGAAGTTACCAAACGGTCTAAAAACTCATACATTTGTTCACCTCTTAAAGTTACTTTGGCACCAATTGGCATACCTTTACGTAACTTAAAAGATGCAACGTCTTTTTTAGACATTGTTGCTACAGCTTTTTGTCCTGTTATTCTAGATAACTCATCAACAGCATGGTCAATAAGTTTTTTATCTGCAACCGCAGCACCAACACCTCTAGATAAAACTATCTTTTCAAGCTTTGGTACTTGCATTACATTCTTATATCCAAATTCTTCCGTAAGAGTAGAAATTACTTTTTCCTGATACTCTTTTTTTAATCTTGAAACGTAAGCCATAATTAAATTACTTCATTAGATTTTTTAGAAAATCTTTCTTTTTTATCACCATTCATCTTATAACCTACTCTTGTAGTTTCACCTTTACTTGTTAGTAAAGATAAATTTGAAATATGAATTGATGCTTCCTTCTCTACAATACCACCTTGAGGATTTTGTGCACTTGGCTTAGTATGTTTCTTTACCATGTTCACACCTTCTACGATGGCCTTGTTTTTATCTATTAATACTTTAAGTACTTTTCCTTCTGATCCTTTATGGTCTCCAGCAATTACTTGAACAGTATCTCCTGATTTTATTTTAAGCTTTGTCATCTTATTTATCAATTAAAGCACTTCTGGTGCCAATGATACAATTTTCATGAATTGTTTATCACGAAGTTCTCTTGCTACAGGTCCGAAAACACGTGTTCCTCTCATTTCCCCTTGAGGTCCTAAAAGCACACAAGCGTTGTCATCGAATCTTATGTAAGATCCATCTGGACGTCTTACTTCTTTAGCTGTACGTACAACTACTGCAGTTGAAACGGCACCTTTTTTAATGTTTCCGTTAGGTGTAGCATGCTTTACAGATACTACAATTTTATCACCTACAGAAGCATATCTTCTTTTTGTCCCACCTAATACACGGATAGTCATTACTTCCTTTGCACCAGTATTGTCAGCTACTTTTAATCTTGATTCTTGTTGTAACATAATTACTTCGCTCTTTCAATTATTTCTACTAATCTCCAACATTTAGATTTACTTAAAGGTCTTGTTTCCATGATCTTTACCGTATCTCCTTCGTTGCAGTCGTTTGTCTCATCGTGTGCGACATATTTCTTTGTCTTTAACACGAACTTTCCGTACATAGGGTGTTTTACTTTCTTTACTTCGGCAACAACAATAGATTTCTCCATTTTGTTACTTGTAACTATTCCTATACGTTCTTTTCTTAAATTTCTTTTTTCCATCTTTCAGCAGAATACAATTATTGTCTTTCTCTATTAGTTATTTCAGTTGCCACTCTAGCTACTGTACGACGAGCGTCACGTAACTGAATTGGATTCTCTAAAGGAGAAATTGCGTGAGCCATTTTCAGGTCTGAATAACTTTTTTTAGTCTCACTAAGTTTTTCTTGTAACTCAGCTTCTGAAAGCTGTTTAATTTCTGATTGCTTCATAATTCTATTTTATTATGCTTCGTAATCTCTTGCAATTACAAACTTAGTTTTTACAGGAAGCTTTTGTGCTGCCAAACGTAATGCTTCTTGAGCTGTTTCTAATGGCACTCCACTTATTTCAAATAAAACGCGTCCTGGTTTTACAACCTGTCTCTTATACACATCCCGAGCCCACGAGACCGAGGCTGATCTCGTATGC
>CAJXVG010000071.1 GCA_913061495.1 uncultured Winogradskyella sp. | reverse complement strand
CGGCAGCGTCAGATGTGTATAAGAGACAGGTTTTAACAAGTATGGTTGCCAATAACGAACTTTCAATTTTAAAGGGCAATAAAGTCATAGAAATTAAAAGCAGTAATGTTAATAAAGGTCGTGCAGCCAATCAACTCTTTATGAAAGAGGATTATGATTTCATTCTAATTATGGGAGATGACTGGACGGACGAATACATGTTTGAAGCTGCTCCAGAAACAGCCCATACCATTAAGATTGGATATACTAAAACCAAAGCCAAATATCAGATAAAAGATTCCATAAGAGTTAGAGAACTATTATTTAAATTTACCTAAAACTAAAACATGCGATACTTTCTTTCTACACTCAGTATGCTTTGTGTACTGACAATTTTTGCACAAACAGATCCAAAAATTTATGACATTATTGATGCAGTTTCAGAAGAACGCCTTAAAAACGACGTCAAAACTTTAGCTGATTTTGGCACACGGCATACACTTAGCGACACTGTTTCCGAAACACGTGGCATTGGTGCGGCACGTCGTTGGATAAAATCTGAATTTGAAACCATTTCGAAAGACTGTAGCAATTGTTTGGAAGTTTTTTATCAAAGTAATTTGATTGAAAAAGGAACCAACCAACGTATTGTTAAAGATGTAAATGTAGTTAATGTAGTGGCCATTCAACGTGGAACAAAATATCCAAACCGCTACATCATTATGAGTGGAGATATTGACTCTAGAGTTTCAGATCCTACGGACTTTACTTCAGATTCGCCTGGAGCTAATGACAATGCTTCAGGTATGGCTGGCGCTATTGAAGCTGCACGCGTTTTATCAAAATATGAGTTTGAAAGCAGTATTGTCTATTTAGGTTTATCTGGAGAAGAACAAGGTTTGTTTGGTGGTCAAGGTATGGCTAAATATGCTAAAGATAATAATTGGGACATTATTGGAGTTTTAAATAACGACATGATAGGTAACATTACTGGAGTTGATGGAGTTATAGATAATCGTTCTTTTCGAATATTTTCAGAACCAATTACTACAGCAGAAACCGATCCTAAAAAGTTAGCAAGGCAAGCTAGAGGAAGACGATTTTACGGAGGAGAGGTTGATGGAATATCACGCCAATTGGCACGTTACGTGTATAAAACAACCAAAACATATATGCCAGAAATGAACCCGATTATGATATACCGATTAGACCGATTTGGACGTGGAGGACATCACAGACCTTTTAATGATGTTGGTTTTGCTGGTATTAGAATAATGGAAGCGCATGAAAATTACACACAACAGCATCAAGATATCAGAACCGAAGATGGTATAAATTATGGCGATACTTTTGAACACGTTAATTTTGGCTATGCAAAAAAACTCACAGCAGTTAACGCCATTACTATGGCTAGCCTTGCTTCTGCTCCGCCTGCGCCAAACGAAGTAGGAATTGGTGGTATTGTTGAGCCTTCAGCAAAATTAAAATGGAACAAGGTTGATGGTGCAAAAGGGTACAAGATTTATTGGAGAGACACAACTTCACCTACTTGGGATAACTCAAGATATGTTGGTAATGTCACAGAGTTTACTTTAGATGGTATTGTAATTGATAATTTCTTTTTTGGAGTTGCTTCTGTTGGTTCTGACGGCCATGAAAGCGTGGTGGTTTTTCCAAATAACATTATTAGGTAAAAAATGAAGAAAATTTTATTAGCCTTTTCTACTGTATTTATAATTACAAGCTGTCAAGGGCAAAGCTTACTTTCAGAAAAAAACAATTTTACTAAACAAGACTCCCTCAGAGGAAGTATTACGCCAGAACGCGAATGGTGGGATTTAATTTACTATCATCTCGATGTTGAAGTTAAACCTGAAAATAAATTTATTTCAGGAAAAAACACCATTCAATATAAAGTTATAAAACCTCATCAAGTGATGCAGATAGATTTGCAAGAACCAATGCAAATCACAAAAATACTTCAAAACGGTAAAGCGCTAAAAGTGAAACATGAAGGTAATGCGCATTTTATTCATCTTGAAAAAAAACAAAAAATCGGTAATGTTAATTCTCTTGAAGTATATTTTAAAGGTTATCCTCGTGAAGCAGTACGCGCACCTTGGGATGGAGGTTTTTCTTGGAAAAAAGATAAAAATGGAAATCATTTTATAGCGACTTCAAATCAAGGTTTGGGAGCAAGTGTTTGGTGGCCAAACAAAGACCACATGTACGATGAAGTCGATAGTATGCTCATAAGTGTTACAAATCCAAAAGGATTAATAAATGTTTCTAATGGTCGTTTGAGAAAACTTGAAGAAAAAGAAACTACTGTAACATCGCATTGGTTTGTTAATAACCCTATTAATAATTACGGAGTTAATATCAATATTGGAGATTACGTCAATTTCTCAGAAAAATATGATGGAGAAAAGGGTGAGCTAGATATGGATTATTGGGTATTAAAAGATAATCTTAAAAAGGCTAAAGAACATTTTAAAGATGCTCCAAAAATGATGAAAGCATTTGAGCATTGGTTTGGGCCTTATCCCTTTTATGAAGATAGTTTTAAACTTGTAGAAGTGCCTTATTTGGGTATGGAGCACCAAAGTTCTGTAACGTATGGTAACCAATATAAAAAAGGATATTTAGGAAATGATTTATCAGGAACCGGTTGGGGATTAAAGTTCGATTTTATTATTATACACGAAGCTGGTCACGAGTGGTTTGCAAACAACATAACCAATAAGGATATTGCGGATATGTGGATTCATGAAGGGTTTACAGCCTACTCTGAAAGTTTATTTTTAGACTATTATTATGGCAAAAAAGCATCTTCCGATTATGTTATTGGGACGCGTGCCAATATTCAAAATGACAAACCGCTTATTGGTAAATATAATGTAAACAATGAAGGCTCTAGCGACATGTATTATAAAGGAGCTAACATGTTGCATACACTGCGTCAATTGATTGAAGATGATGAAAAATGGAGAGAAATTCTTAGAGGTTTAAATTCTGAATTTTATCATCAAACTGTTACCACCAAACAGATTGAAGATTACATTAGCCAAGAATCTGGGATTGATTTAACCGAATTTTTCAATCAATATTTACGTGATATCAAAATTCCGACTTTAGAATATAAAATTGAAAATGGTGAATTAAAATATCGTTGGACAAAAATTGTTGAAGGTTTTGATATGCCAATTCAAATTGAAATTGGAGATAAAACAGAATGGTTATTTCCAAAAGCTGAATGGAAAACAAAACCTATTGATACTGACGATATTCAGCTTGATAGAGATTTTTACGTTGATTCTAAAAAAATATAAACGTTGGATTTACCAGAGTTATATTTCAAAACCGATTTGGAGTGGAGAGAATGGTTGCTAGTAAATCATAATTCGGTAAATGGAGTACATCTCATTTTCTATAAGGTAAACCATGAAAACGACTCTATGCGCTGGGAAGAAGCTGTTAAAGTTGCACTTTGTTTTGGCTGGATAGATTCTACTGTAAAAGGTCTGGGCGATGGAAAGCGTAAACAGTATTTTTGTCCTAGAAAACCAAAAAGTGCCTGGAGTGCTCTAAACAAAAATTATATTCAGGAATTGAAAAAGCGAAACCTAATACACCAAAGTGGACTTAACTCAATTAAAATTGCCAAAAAAAATGGCAGTTGGTCCGTTTTAGATGATGTAGAAAACGGCATTGTTCCTAAAGATCTTCAGCATGCATTTGATAATAATAAGAATGCTTACAATAACTATCTCAGCTTTGCTCCTAGCTATAGAAAAAGCTATTTGTACTGGCTAAACCAAGCCAAGCGAGAAACAACAAGACAAAAAAGAATCGCAGAGATTATTAAACTCTGCGATGCTAATGTTAAAAGTAGAAGTAGTTGGTAGTATTTGTTTTATTTATTATTTCGGTATAAAGAATTTTATTGAGAAGTACCACGTCCTTCCATACCAACATTTTTTATAACCCACTAATATAGCTGCCATAAGGATCTTTAAACTGCATACCTTTAGCATAACGATATTTACTTAATTTTTTGAATTGTACCAATCCCCAAAGAATAAATTCTTTTTCAAAATAGACATCTTTTGGGTCAATATCTGGTTGATACTCTGCAATGAGTGCATCGAGAGGTTTAACCTCATCAAGCTTTGCTTTGTAAGTGGCATCATCGTAGTCATCTAAAAGCTCAAAACCATCTCCGTTAAAAAACCATGAGATTAAATCATCATAAGGGGTTTCTTCTCCCTGTTTTTCTAACTTTTCAACCTTTGGAAAGTATTTTGGGAAGACAGTTCTAATGGCACTTTCCATTAATACATTGGCTACAAAATCTGCACCTTCTTGTTCACCTTCATATACCAATTCTACTTTTCCAGTAATGGAAGGGATTACACCTATAAAATCAGATAATCTTACTGCTGTTTTTTTATCTCCTGAAAGTAATGCTCTGCGTTCGGCAGTGCTCAATAAGTTTTCAAAAGCTGTAATGCTCATTCTGGCACTTACACCACTTTTTACATCGACATACTCACTTTCTCGAGCTTCAAAACTAATTTGCTCTAAAAGGTCTTTTGCCAAATCTGGTACGTAAACAGACTCTGATTGTCGCACATCTAATTTTGCTTCTTGTGATGTAATAGTTCTTGCGGTTTCAACAGTTTCAGGATAATGTGTTAAAATTTGTGACCCAATTCTGTCCTTTAAAGGTGTAACTATACTGCCTCTATTGGTATAATCTTCAGGGTTAGCGGTAAACAAGAATTGCATATCCAAAGGCAACCTTAATTTAAATCCTCTAATTTGAATGTCACCTTCTTGCAGAATATTAAACAGCGCAACTTGAATTCGCGCTTGTAAATCTGGCAACTCATTTATCACGAAAATGCAACGGTTCGCTCTTGGAATCATCCCATAGTGAATTACACGATCATCTGCATAACTCAATTTTAAATTTGCTGCTTTTATGGGATCAACATCACCAATAAGGTCTGCAACGGTAACATCTGGAGTTGCCAATTTTTCGGCAAACCGGTCATTTCTATGCAGCCAAGAAATTGGAGTGTCATCACCTTTTTCTGAAATTAATTCCTTAGCAAATCTCGAAATAGGTTGCAACGGATCATCATTGATTTCTGAACCTGCAACCACAGGAATGTATTCGTCTAATAACTTTACCATCATACGTGCTAAACGTGTTTTGGCCTGACCTCTTAACCCTAATAAATTGATATTGTGACGCGATAAAAGTGCACGTTCTAATTCTGGGATTACGGTGTTTTCATATCCATGGATCCCTTCAAAAGTGTTTTTTTTGTTTTTTATATTTTCGATTAGGTTGTCACGCAATTCATCTTTTATGGATTTTGATTGATAACCTGATGCTTTTAATTCTTTTAGTGTTTTAATTTCTTTCATTTTTCCTATCCCTAACCCTTTCCAAAGAAAAGGGCACTGTAACGGGTATTTAAATTTATTATATTTTTTTTATGAAGGTCTCCTTCCCTTGGGTAAGGTTGGGATTGGATTATCCTTTAATCCTCTTCTTCCTATTATTCTCGTAATCTTCAAAAATCATTTCACCCAAACCCTTTAAGCCTGTGTAAAATGCTTTTCCTCTATTGGCCTGTGTAAATTCACGAATAAATTGCATTAAATATGGATCTTCAGCAATCATGAACGTGGTTATGGGAATATGCAAACGTCTTGCCTGTTGTGCCATAGCGTAACATTTGTTAGTAATAAAAGGGTCTAAACCATTACTGTTTTTGTAATATTGGCCGTCTGGCATCCGTAAACAACTTGGTTTACCATCGGTAATCATAAAAATTTGTTTATTGGTATTTCGTTTTCTACGCAACATGTCCATTGCCAACCTTAAACCTGCAACAGTGTTTGTATGATAAGGTCCAACCTTTAAGTACGGTAATTCTTTAATTTTAATTGGCCACGCATCATTTCCAAATACCAAAATTTCTAAAGTATCTTTTGGGTAGCGTGTGGTTATTAATTCTGCCAAAGCCATAGCTACTTTCTTGGCTGGTGTAATTCGGTCTTCACCATATAATATCATGCTATGACTGATATCAATCATCAACACAGTACTCATTTGGCTTTTGTGCAGTGTTTCCTCAACAACTAAGTCATCTTCAGTTAAACTAAAATCACCTACTCCATGATTAATTTGTGCATTTCTAATACTTTCAGTCATGGATACTTTGTCTAAAGCATCACCAAACTGATAGGTTCTAAAATCACCAGTATGTTCATCTCCAAGTCCAACCCCTTTGCTTTTATGGTTACCAGAGCCGCTTCTCTTTATCTTTCCGAATATATGCTCTAAAGCCTGTTGACGAATGGCGCGTTCAGTTTTTGCTGTGATAGCAATTCCACTTCCTCCATTCCCATCAGAATCAATTTCTTCACGGATATACCCTTTTTTCTTTAAGTCTTCAATAAAATCGTCAATAGAGTATTCTGGAGTGGTCAATTCGTACTCTTTATCGAGTTGGCGCAACCAATCTATAGCTTCGTCAAAATCTCCAGAGGTATAAGTAATTAATTCCTTAAAAATCTCAAAGAGTTTTTCAAAAGGAGATTGGTTAGGTGCTTCGTAACTTTTAAATACAAATCCCGATTTATTCTTCTTTTTGTTCATAGCACTATAAAAATAATGTTTTTTAAAACGCTATCCCAAGCATTAACATCTCTTTTAGATTTCGCAATTATCTTTTGATTATTTTTAGGGACGATTCAACTAACCACTTAAATAATGAAGAAATTATCCACGTTCGTTATGCTATTCTGCATAACATTACTATCTGCTCAAGAATTTTCAATGGACATGGTCAAAAATATGACACCACGCAATATTGGTCCTGGTGGCATGTCTGGTCGTGTAACGGCTATTGATGTTGTGACCAATAATCCTGATGTGATGTATGTTGGTACAGCTTCAGGTGGACTATGGAAATCCACTTCTGGAGGCATTAAATGGAAACCAATTTTTGATAATGAATTAACCGCATCAATAGGTGCTGTGGAAATTCAACAATCCAACCCTAGTGTCATTTGGGTTGGCACAGGTGAAGGAAATCCTCGTAATTCACTGAATGGTGGTTTTGGAGTTTATAAATCTCTTGATGGCGGAAAAACATGGATGGCAATGGGACTTGAAAAAACAAGACATATCCATCGTATTATTATTGACCCAACAAATCCAGATGTGGTTTACGTTGGAGCTATCGGTTCTCCTTGGGGAGAACATCCAGAACGCGGAGTTTTTAAAACTACTGATGGAGGGGAAACATGGAATAAAATCTTATTCGCAAACAACAAAACAGGTGTTGCAGATTTGGTAATGGACCCAACCAACCCTAATAAGTTGATTGCTGCGATGTGGGAACATAAACGTGAGCCTTGGTTTTTTAACTCTGGTGGAGAGGGTTCTGGCCTTCACATTACCCACGATGGCGGAAAAACATGGAAAAAAATAACTGAAGATGACGGATTTCCTAAAGGAGAGTTAGGCAGAATTGGAGTTGCCATTGCGCCCAGCCAACCAAATATTATTTATGCTTTGGTTGAATCGAAAAAAAATGCGCTTTACAAAAGTGAAGACGGAGGTTTTAAGTGGAAAAAAATTAACGATAAAAATGATATAGGAAATAGACCTTTTTATTATTCTGAAATTTATGTCGATCCCGAAAATGAAAACCGTGTTTATTCAGTTTTTACATATATAAATGTATCAGAAGATGGAGGAAAAAACTTTGAGCAGTTAATGCCTGCTTATGGAGCAAATAATGGAGTTCATCCAGATCATCATGCGTGGTGGATTCATCCAGAAGATGGAAGTTTTATGATTGATGGCAATGATGGTGGCATGAATATTACAAAAGATAAAGGTAAAACTTGGCGTTTTATTGGCAACCTCCCTGTTGCACAATTTTACCATATCAATGTAGATAATGAATTTCCGTATAATATTTACGGAGGAATGCAAGATAATGGCTCTTGGCGAGGACCTGCTTATGTTTGGAAAGCACAAGGTATAAGAAACAGCTATTGGCAAGAAATTAGTTTTGGTGATGGTTTTGACGTCATTCCCGATAAGGATGATTCTCGTTATGGTTGGACCATGAGTCAACAAGGGTATGTAAGCAGGTACGATTGGCAAACAGGAAATAATTATTTGGTAAGACCAACGCATCCAGATCCAGAAGTACAATTACGTTTCAACTGGAATTCTGCCATCAACATTGACCCTTTTAATAATAATACACTTTATTTTGGAAGTCAATTTGTGCACAAGTCAACAGACAAAGGTGAAACCTGGAAAGTAATTTCACCAGATTTAACCACAAATGATCCTGAAAAACAAGAACAATCTGAAAGTGGTGGCCTAACACTTGATGCCACAGGTGCTGAAAACCACACTACAATTCTTGTAATTGAACCCTCTCCTGTTGAAAAGGATATGCTTTGGGTTGGTACTGATGATGGTCGAGTGCATTACACAAAAGACGGAGGTGATAATTGGACAGATGTCTCTGGTATAACAGGTTTGCCCGAAGGCAGTTGGATTGCACAAATTAAAGCTTCAAATAAAAATAAAGGTGAAGCACTCTTAATAGCCAATGATTACAGACGGTTTAATTATACTCCTTATGCATATAGAACCAAAAATTATGGAAAAACATGGGAACGACTTGTAGATGAAAGTGACGTAGAAAGTTATGCATTAGCTATTGTAGAAGACCTTGAAGAACCAAATTTAATATTTTTAGGTACAGATGACGGGTTGTATATATCTCTAAATGCAGGTGAAGAATGGACGAAATGGACAGAAGGTTTCCCAACAACCTCTGTTAAGGATTTAGTAATTCACCCTAGAGAGGACGATTTGGTGATTGGGACTTTTGGACGTGCAGCTTGGGTTTTGGATGATATTAGACCTTTACGTGAAATGGCCAAAAACTCAGCTGTTATGACTTCAAACATTAAATTATTTGATACACCTACAGCCTACCAAGCAGCTTACCAACAACCAACAGGTAGTCGCTTTGGAGCGGATGCTACATATCATGGAGAAAACCGTGGTGGTGGCGCTCGATTTAGTTATTTATTCAATAAGAAAGAAATGGCTGAAGATGAAGATAATTCTGATTCAAAAAAGAAAAAATCCATTGGCGATTCAGGAAAGAAAAAACCAACGATTTTAAAGGATAAAGGTATAAATGAAGATGACGATAAGGAACAATCTGAGGAAGCTGATACAGATTCAAGAAAAGATGAAACCACAGTTAAATGGGACTCCCTCTATTTAAAATTCTACGATGGCTCTCGTTTAATTAGAACTTTAAAAACCAAAGCACCAAAAGAAAATGGCATACATAAATGGACATGGTATATGGATGAAGCCGGAGTAGACAGACCTTCACGAAGAATTAGAAATAGTAATAGAGAGTCTGGTGGAGTTTCAGTTAAACCTGGAACTTATAAAGCTGTTTTACATTATGGAAATCAAACTTCTGAAACACAAATTAAAGTTGAATCTGACCCAAGACTTGAGGTTTCACAAAAAAATATAAATGAAGTTTACGCGGCTTCAAAACAGCTTGAACAAATGCAACAAACTGCTGCTGATGCTGTAGAGCAATTAGTTGAGAGTAAAACTATTGCTGAAAAATTTCAAAAGGACTTATCAAAACTTGATAAAAAAGCTTATAAAGAACAAATAAAAGTTTCAAAAGAAATCGTCAAAACAACAGATAGTTTAATTGACAAATATCTAGGAAAAGTAGATAAACGCCAAGGTATAACACGAAACTCTGAAGTTACACCTTTACAACGTTTAGGAACGGCAAGAAGCTATGTTTACGGAAGCCAAAAGGGACTAACAACTACTGAAACAACCTTAATCAATCAAGCTAAAGATGCATTAGATAAATTGTTAGGCGAAACCAATTCATTTTTTAACACTGAGTGGAAAGATTATCAAAATAAGATGAAGCAAGTGAAAATGGATCCCTTTAAAGAAGTGAAAACTTTTGGGATTGATTAACCTTTCACTTGTTAAAACACAATAATCTACTTAACTTTATATCAAATCAAAATATATTAACCAATGAAAAACATAAAATTAATAGCACTAGCATTTTCAATAGTATTTGCTACAGCTTGTAAAGACAACAAAAAGAAATCCGAAATGACGGATACCGACATGGAGGAAACTGAAATGGAAGGTACATCTGATCAAATGGATAATATGGAGATGGATAAAGAATTGACGTTTAGCCTTTCGCCAAAAAGTGAAAGTAGCGTTACTGGTCAAGTTATGTTCAAACAAAATGGAGATGATGTTACTATGACTGCAAACATGAGTGGTTTATCTGAAGGTACACATGCCATCCACATACATGAGAAAGCAGATTGTTCTTCTGCGGATGGAACATCAGCTGGCGGACATTGGAACCCAACAGGACAACCTCACGGAGAATGGGGAGATGAAGGCGGTTACCATAAAGGTGATATTGGCAATTTTGAAGTTGGAAATGATGGAAAAGGTATGGTACAAATGACAACAGATCAATGGTGCATTGGCTGTGGAGATGACTCAAAAGACATTATGGGTAAAGCGATAATAGTACATGAGGGCACAGATGATTTTACATCACAGCCATCTGGTGCTGCAGGCAGCAGAGTAAGTTGTGGTGGTATAATTGAATAATATCTAAAAAATAACTTTTATAAAGCTATCATATTTATGGTAGCTTTTTGTATTTTAGGAACTTAATATTTGACATAACCACCTTATATGGCAGAATTAGAAATATTAGTTCAGCAATTTCAAAAAAAAGACCAAGGAGCTTTTGAAAAACTCTATGGTATGTACAGTGACAGTATTCATGGAGTTGTCTATAATATTGTTAGGGACACGGCAATAGCTGATGAAATAATGCAAGACGTTTTCATTAAGGCATGGCAGAAATCCGAAACCTATTCTTCAAAAAAAGGCCGTTTTTTTACATGGATACTTAATATTGCTCGTAATGCAGCAATAGACAAGACTAGATCTAAGTCCTTTAAGCAGTCTAAACAAAACCTTGATGCAGATTATTTCGTAAATATAATAGCAAGCAAGGACAACTTAGACAGAAGCACAGATGCAATTGGCATAAAAAAGTTTGTTGAGAAATTAGGAAAAAAATGCAAGCAAGTAATTGAGCTTCTTTATTTTAGAGGTTTTACTCAAAAGGAAGCTTCTGAAGAGTTAGATATGCCAATAGGAACAATTAAAACCCGAAACAGAAACTGTATCAAAGATTTAAGAGATATGGTATTATAGAACTATGGATATAAACACCTACATAGAATCCGGTATATTAGAGCTTTACGTAGCTGGACAACTTTCTGAACAAGAAAACCAAGAAGTTTATGAGCTGCTAAAAAAGCACCCAGAATTATTACAAGAAGTATTAGAAATTGAAGCCGCTGTTATAAAATTAACTGCAGCTGTCTCTCCACATTCTATAGATTTTAAATCTTTTAAAGGTAAATTAGGAAATACCGAAACTAAAGTAAAAGATTTAAAACCTAGAAAGCCAAGTTGGATATCTTACACAGGTTGGGCTGCATCAATTCTTTTGGCTGGAGGCTTACTTTGGACATACAATAATAACGAACAATTAAAATCTGATATTCAAATTGCAGAAATAGAAAATGCTTACTTGGAAGAAGAGCTTAATAGCTCTAAATCAGATTTGGCAAACACTAAAAATATTTTAAACTCTATTAGAGGTAAGGATGTTACTGTTGTTCCTCTTGGAGGTCAAGGTGATTTTGCTTCTACTTATGCTAAAGTTTATTGGAATAAAGAAGATAATACTATTTACTTAGATATGGAGGGTTTACCAGATGCACCTGCAGGAAAAGTTTATCAGGTATGGTCATTAAAACTAAATCCACTTACACCTACAAGTTTAGGTACGGTTGATGGTTTTAACGAAGATGAAAATAAAATTTTCAAAATTGCCAATAACAATGAAAGTCAAGCCTTTGGTATAACTTTAGAACCAGAAGGAGGTAGTGAAACACCAACTATGGAACAGTTACACACATTAGGAGTTGTACCTGTTACACCATAAAAAACATTCCCAAAAACAATTTCAAAAAGCCTCTACATTAGATTTGTAGAGGTTTTTTAATTATAAATAATAACAGACGAGCTAAAACAATCATGTCAATGGATTAAAAATTAGATGGATAGAGTTATAGTCCACTTAAACTATTTTCTACTTTTATGCTATAATAACTAACAAAATATATGCAAAATAATATAGACTCATTCGTTTCCCAATTTCAAAATAAAAATCAAAAAGCATTTAATAAATTATACAACATTTACAATAAAAGTGTATATGGCATTATATATAAAATAGTTAAGGATAATGCTATTGCGGAAGACTTATTGCAAGATACATTTATAAAAGCGTGGCAAAATTCGGAAAGCTATTCCCCAGAAAAAGGCCGTTTTTTTACATGGATATTAAATATTGCCCGCAACACAGCTATAGACAAAGTAAGATCTAAAACTTACAAAGAATCTCGTTCAAATTTCGACACAGACAATTTTTATAACTCCATCAGCAGCAATGATTGTCTGGATAAACAAACTAATTCTATAGGAATAAACAAATATGTTTCAAAATTGAGCCCTAAAGGACTTAAAGTTGTTAATTTAATTTATTTTAAAGGGTTTACTCAAAAACAAACCTGTCTCTTATACACATCTCCGAGCCCACGAGACCGAGGC
>CAJXVG010000070.1 GCA_913061495.1 uncultured Winogradskyella sp. | reverse complement strand
CGAGATCAGCCTCGGTCTCGTGGGCTCGGAGATGTGTATAAGAGACAGCTTCATAATTATCATTATCTGAATTACAAGAAACTAGAAATTGAAAAGTAAAAATTACCAATAGTAATTTAGTTGGTAGGATTTTCATAATAAAAACATTTTGGGATTCAAATTTAGAAAATCTTAACATTCGAAATTGAAAGAATAGATTAACGGAGGAAATAATGGTTAAATACCTTATTTAATGCAATTAAAGTCGATGAAAAGCAGTTAAAAAACTCAAAACACATATTAATTATCAAAAAAGTCCACCTTGAGTTGGTCCTTTGACTTTACCTAAATGTTTGTAGGCTTGTTCTGTAACTTCGCGACCACGAGGTGTGCGCATTATGAAACCTTGTTGAATTAAAAAAGGTTCATAAACCTCTTCAATTGTTTCAGAACTTTCACTTACGGCAGTTGCCAAAGTTGTTATACCCACAGGACCTCCTTTAAACTTGTCAATAATTGTTGTAAGAATTTTATTGTCCATTTCATCTAAACCATGAGCATCTACATTTAAAGCTTCTAAAGCAAACTTGGCAATTTTAATATCAATATTTCCATCTCCCTTTATCTGTGCAAAATCTCTAACACGTCTTAATAATGCGTTGGCTATACGAGGTGTCCCTCGGCTTCTGCCTGCAATCTCAACAGCAGCTTCCATTGTTATAGGAACGTTTAAGATTGAGGCACTACGCTCAACAATTGTAGTTAATAGCTCTGTTTTATAATATTGAAGTCTGCTACTGATTCCAAAACGTGCTCTCATTGGTGCTGTTAAAAGTCCTGAGCGTGTTGTGGCTCCAACGAGTGTAAAAGGATTCAAATTAATTTGAACGGTTCTGGCATTTGGACCAGATTCAATCATAATATCTATTTTGTAGTCCTCCATTGCAGAGTACAAGTATTCTTCTACAATTGGGCTCAAACGATGAATTTCGTCTATAAATAGTACATCACGATCTTCAAGATTGGTTAATAAACCTGCCAAATCTCCTGGCTTATCCAAAACAGGGCCAGAAGTCACTTTTATACTTACATCCAATTCATTAGCTAAAATATGTGCTAAAGTGGTTTTTCCTAATCCTGGAGGGCCATGAAACAGCGTATGATCTAATGCTTCTTCTCTAAGATTTGCAGCTTGTACAAAAACCAAAAGATTTTCCAGTACCTGATCTTGACCTGTAAAATCATCAAACGTTAATGGTCTTAATTTCCTTTCAACATCAAGTTCTTCAGGACTGAAATTATCGTTATGTGGGTTCAGGTTTTCGTTCATAGCATTTCCCATAAAAACAGGAATCTCTTTAAATTATTTCTAAATTTGATGAGAAGCTAAAACAAGTTCAGCTCAAAGCAAATATAAAGAAAAAGACCTTTAGAAGATTAAATCAATCTAAAGGTCTTTTTTATTATAGAATATCTGCTTATGCAGTAATAATTTTAGTGTTGTAATTCTTCTTCACCATCATACAGTGGAACGTTTTGCGGTACAAAATCTTCCTCATGACCTGGCTTACTGTAGTCATAAGACCAACGGTAAACGTGAGGAATAGCTCCTGGCCAGTTACCGTGAATATGCTTAACAGGCGTTGTCCATTCCAATGTGTTTGACTTCCATGGATTCTGTTCTGCCTTTTTACCGTAGAACATACTACTGAAAAAGTTATATAAGAAAACTAATTGGAATATACCTCCAACTATTGCAAACATAGTAATTACCACATTGGTGTTAGCTAAGTCATCAAACAATGGGAAATTAGTATTGGTGTAATAACGTCTAGGTAAACCTGCCATACCTATAAAGTGCATTGGGAAGAATACTCCATAGGCACAAATTGCCGTTACCCAAAAATGTAAATAACCTAAATTTTTATTCATCATTCGGCCAAACATTTTAGGGAACCAATGATAAATCCCGGCAAACATACCATACAGAGCGGAAATACCCATTACCAAGTGAAAGTGTGCTACAACGAAATACGTATCATGTACGTTAATGTCTAAAGCAGAATCACCAAGAATTATTCCTGTAAGACCACCTGTGATAAATGTGGAAACTAAACCGATTGAAAACAGCATAGCTGGATTCATCTGTAAATTTCCTTTCCAGAGTGTCGTAATATAGTTGAATGCTTTTACCGCTGAAGGTATTGCAATCAATAATGTTGTAAATGTAAATACAGATCCTAAAAATGGATTCATACCTGAAATAAACATATGGTGACCCCAAACAATTGTTGATAAGAATGCGATTGCCAAAATTGAAGCTACCATGGCACGATATCCAAAAATTGGTTTACGTGAATTAGTTGCAATTATTTCGGATGTAATACCTAATGCAGGTAGTAATACAATATATACCTCAGGGTGACCTAAAAACCAGAATAGGTGCTCAAATAAAACAGGAGAACCACCTTGGTAATGTAAAACTTCACCTTGTATAAATATATCTGACAAAAAGAAAGATGTACCAAAACTTCTATCCATTATCAGTAATAATGCTGCGGATAATAATACTGGGAAAGAGATAACTCCAATAATTGCAGTTACAAAAAATGCCCAAATTGTAAGCGGAAGCCTTGTCATTGACATACCTTTTGTACGTAAATTGATAACGGTTACAATATAATTCAGCGATCCCAATAATGAAGATGCTATAAATATAGCCATGGAAACAAGCCAAAGCGTCATACCCATTCCTGAACCACCTTGTGCCATTGGTAATGCTGAAAGTGGCGGATATATTGTCCAACCGGCTGCTGCAGGTCCTGCTTCAACAAATAATGAAGTAACCATGATAACACTAGAAAGAAAGAATAACCAATAGGAAATCATATTAAGAAATCCTGAAGCCATATCTCTTGCTCCAATTTGCAATGGAATTAATAAGTTACTAAATGTACCACTTAAACCAGCAGTAAGTACAAAGAATACCATAATAGTACCGTGAATGGTTACGAGTGCTAAATAAATATCAGCATCCATTACACCTTCTGGTGCCCATTTGCCTAATAAGGCTTCAAATAATACATTTGGTTTTTCAGGCCATGCAATTTGCATACGCATCATCATAGACATTAAAACACCTATAACACCCATTATGGTACCTGTAATTAAATACTGTTTAGCAATCATTTTATGATCTTGGCTAAAGATATATTTAGTCACAAATGTTTCTTTGTGATGATGTACGTCGTGATCGTCGTGAACGTGTGTTTCTGCTGCTGCTGACATAATCTCTTTATCTATTTCTTAAAACAATATTTTTATTTATTCAGTGAATTTGCAAAAGTTTTCTGTTCTTTCATCCAAGCATCAAACTCTTCTTGGGTTTCAACAATAATTTTCATTTGCATATTGTAGTGGGATTTACCACAAATCTTATTACAGAGTAACAAGTAATCAAACTCATAAATGATATCTTGACCTGATTCTTCAATTTCTGATCTTCTTTCTCGTCTCAGTTCATTTATATTCTGAACCTTTTCAATTATATCAGGGTTTTCTCTCATTTCTCTGGTTGTAACGGTAGGAGTAAATCCAAATTGGGTAACCATACCAGGCACACAGTTCATTTGTGCTCTAAAGTGAGGCATATAAGCTGAATGCAGCACATCTTGAGAACGCATTTTAAATAAAATTGGTCGTCCAACAGGTAAATGCATTTCAGTTACGATAACATCGTCTTGTGCATTAGGATCTTCTTCATCCACACCTAAGATGTTTGCTTTGTCTAAATCTATCAACCTAATATTAGCCATACCTAATGTATTGTCTTCACCACCATATCTAGCTTTCCAATTAAATTGTTGGGCGTACAGCTCAATTACCATAGGGTCATCCTCATCAGTATCGATATTCATTATATCGTTCCAAGTAAATAATCCATAAATAATTAAACCTGCCAATACAATTACTGGTATTATGGTCCAAATCGCTTCTAATAAGTTATTGTCTGCGTAAAATAATGCATTACGTCCTTTTTCTCCTTTGTATTTATAAGCAAAATAGTGTAGTAAAAATTGCGTAATAGTCTGTACAATAAATATAACGACCATAGAAATAATCATAAGATTATCAATGCCAGACCCATGCTCTGATGCAGAATTTGCTACTAAAGGTAAATCACCAATATACCAAAAACACAAAATAGTAATGAGATAGATAAACACCAAGAATCCCATCATTAAATAGCCATTGAGCTTATTATCTTTATCTGTCGCCACTTGAGTATTTGACGAGGTAGAACCAGCTTGGGCCAAATCAAAAATCTTTACCATTTGCCATAAGGCAATTGCTACAAAGAGTACAATTATAATCGTTAATAAAGCAGTCATTATCGTTTTTGTTCTTATTTATAATTAATAGTGGAAATTTTTACTTTCCTCAACAAGTGGATTTCGTTTTGCTAATAATGGGTGTTTACCAAGCGACCAAAATACAATTAACAAAAATAATCCACCGAATAGTAATATTGACCCAATTTCAGGTATTCCAATAAACCATCTATCTCCAACTGTTGCAGGCATAATCATGTTAAATATATCCAGGTAATGTCCACCAAGAATAACTATACCAGCCATTACAACAAACCATGGAATACGTTTGTAATCACTATTCATTAATAGTAACAAAGGAAAAATAAAGTTCATTGCGACCATACCAAAGAATGGTAATTTGTAATCTTCAATACGTGTGACGAAGTATGTTACTTCTTCTGGAATGTTTGAATACCAAATCAACATAAATTGTGAAAACCATAAATAGGTCCAAAATATACTTATACCGAACATAAATTTAGCCAAATCGTGAATGTGACTATCGTTTACAAATTCTAATAAGCCTTTAGATTTTAAATAGATTGTAATCATTGCAATTACTGTGATACCACTTACAAACATACTTGCAAACACATACCAGCCAAACAATGTACTAAACCAATGTGGATCTACACTCATTATCCAATCCCAAGACATCATTGATTCTGTGTAAATATAAAACACCAAAAATCCTGCAGATATTCTGAAATTCTTTTTAAAGTTTCTATTGTCATCAGCCGTATCTTGAGCTAATGAAAATTTACGAGAAAATTGTCTGTACAACACCCAACCAGCAAGGAATATAGCTCCTCTAATCATAAAACCAGTTTTATTTAACCATCCTGATTTTCCCTGAATGAGTTCATCATGTGCTACGACATCTGGATCCATCCAAACAAATAAATGACTATCTGCAAAAAAAGCAATTAATAATACAATTATTCCTCCTGGCAATACATAAGATGTAATACCTTCCATAACTCTAAACAGTACTGGAGACCAACCTGCTTGTGATGCATATTGAATAGCATAGAACGCCAATACACCTAACGCAATCATAAAGAAAAAGAACGCTGCAACGTAAAGTGCTGCATAAGGTCTGTTATGTAATTGGTGCAATACGTGTTCTTCGTGACTCATTTCATGTTCTTCTGCTTCGTGTTCACTGTTATTAGCATGCGCATCATCTCCATGTGATTCATCCATATGAACAGCAGTTTCTCCGTGCTCCTCACCATGATTTTCTTCTGTATGAGATTCACCTTGCATTTCTTCTGCATGTCCCTCTCCATGATGCTCTTCATTGGCAAGATACTCAGTTATATTGTCCTCGGTATATTGATGAGAGTCCCAAAAACCAAAGCCCACACCTAAAGCTCCTAAAATGATTAGGATAATAGCACCTATTTTTAATCGATTTGAAATTTTATATTCCATTATATAATCTTTATCTAAATCTTATTTTTCTAAATCAGCCTTAAGTTTTTCCACGTAAGCAACAACTTGCCAACGCTCTTCCTCATTCAATTGGTTAGCATATGAACCCATAGTATTTTTACCGTAATAAATAACATGGTAAATGCTACCCGTTGTAATTGCTCTACCAACATCATCGTAACCAGGGACACCTAATATTTTTTCGTTTTTCACCAAAGTACCTTGTCCATCACCTTTAGTGCCGTGACAAACTGCACAATAAATGGCATATAAAGGACCTCCTTTAGCATAATCAACTCTACCCATTTCAGTCTCTGGTTTAACATTTAAGCTATCTACATCAGGTGAATCTATATCAATAGGTGGACCTAAAGGGTTCTCTAATGTGGCTTTTGCTAACTCATAGCCTTCATTTGTGTTCTCAATCTCATAAGGCATAAAGTTTCCTCTCGGGATTGTTCCTTCAGCTGGTAGTTGAGCCTCCACTCCATTATTAAATGCATCTGACTCTTGATAAGCTTCGTAACCTACAGACTCATACATATTAGGCATGTACTGATAGTTTCGTCTAGAATTCTTTTGGCAAGACACTAAACCTATCAACATTACTAATACTATAGTATATTTTAATGTCGTCTTCATATTAATGTGCATCTTCTTTATCAATAATATTTATTTCAACAGCACCTGTTTCTTTTAACAAAGCTTCTAACGAATCTTCATTATCATGTACTGCTATTTCCATTAAAAAGTGGTCGTCGGTTGTTCTTGGATCTGGGTTTTCAGCTTTTTTAAATGGCCACATTCTACTACGTAGGTAAAATGTAATTACCATTAGGTGTGCCGCAAAAAATACCGTTAACTCAAACATAATTGGCACAAACGCTGGCATATTCTCAATATAACTAAAGCTTGGTTTACCTCCTATATCTTGTGGCCAGTCTTTAATCATTATAAAATTCATCATTACAATGGCAACTGTTAACCCTACACAACCATACATAAAGGATGTGATTGCAATACGTGTTGGCGCTAATCCCATTGCTTTGTCTAGTCCATGAACAGGAAAAGGGGTATATATTTCTTCAATGTGATGCTTTTCTGCCTTTACCTTTTTAACGGCAGACATCAATACATCATCATCTGTATAAATAGCATGAATTACTCTCGAAGCTTCCATAGACTATATTAGTTATTTAATAATTTTTTAGCTTGTCCTGACCAGTCGTCACGCTCGGCTCTTCCTGGGAAAGATCCTGTGATTTCATCTAACAAGTCGTATTCTCTTTTTGTCATTTTGCTCACTTGAGCATAAGTATAAATACCAATAGTATTCAATGTTTCTTCCATCTTTGGTCCTATCCCATTAATGACTTTTAAATCATCCGCAGTTTGTACTTCAGGATCAAATCTTCCGACACTTTCCAATAAGTTACCTAGTTTCTCTTCGTCATCTTGTAATGGCTTTGAAGCTGTTGTTTCTTCTTCAATTTTAAGGTTTGATGTTCTCGCATCAGCACCTGTACCCACTAAGCTTTCTCCGCTTTCTCTGATACGTTTGTATCGCTCTCCTGAAGATTTTAATATTGTTTTTACTTCCGCTTGTGCAATCACTGGGAAAGTACGTGAGTATAATAAAAACAGTACAAAGAAGAAACCTATTGTTCCTATGAAAATTCCTATATCTACAAATGTAGGTGAAAACATAGACCAAGATGATGGTAAGTAATCTCTATGTAATGAGGTTACAATAATAACGAAACGCTCAAACCACATCCCAATGTTTACCACAATTGATATAAAGAAGGAGAACATAATACTTGTTCTTAATCTTTTGAACCACATAAACTGTGGTGAGAACACATTACAGCACATCATTGACCAATATGCCCACCAATATGGACCAGTTGCTCTGTTTAAGAATGCATATTGTTCATACTCAACACCAGAGTACCAAGCAATAAATAACTCAGTAATATAAGCCACACCTACAATAGAACCAGTAAGCATAATGACAATGTTCATTAATTCAATATGTTGAACGGTAATGTAATCTTCTAGGTTACATACTTTTCTCATAATGATAAGCAGCGTATTTACCATCGCAAATCCTGAGAAAATTGCACCTGCAACAAAATATGGTGGGAATATCGTTGTATGCCAACCTGGTATTACAGAAGTTGCAAAGTCAAACGATACAATGGTATGTACTGAAAGTACTAATGGTGTTGCTAAACCTGCAAGTACTAAAGATACTTCTTCAAAACGTTGCCAATCTTTTGCTCTACCAGACCAACCAAAACTAATTAATGAATAAATTTTCTTTTGGAACGGTCTAACCGCTCTATCTCTAATCATAGCGAAATCTGGCAATAAACCTGTCCACCAGAATACTAATGATACAGATAAATAAGTTGAAATCGCAAATACATCCCATAGTAATGGTGAGTTAAAGTTTACCCATAAAGACCCAAATTGGTTAGGAATTGGAAGCACCCAATATGCCAACCATGGACGCCCCATGTGAATGATTGGGAACAAACCTGCCTGTACAACTGAGAATATTGTCATAGCCTCTGCAGAACGGTTAATTGCCATTCTCCATTTTTGACGAAAGAGCAAAAGTACTGCAGAAATCAGGGTTCCTGCGTGTCCAATACCAACCCACCAAACGAAGTTAGTAATATCCCAAGCCCAGTTTACAGTCTTGTTAAGACCCCAAACTCCAATACCTGTAGATACGGTATAAATAATGCAACCAATTCCCCAAAGGAATGCTACTAACGCAATGCTGAACACTATCCACCATGCCTTATTGGCTTTGCCTTCTACTGGTCTTGCTACGTCAACCGTAACATCATGATAAGATTTTTCACCAGTGACTAAAGGTCTTCTAATAGGTGCTTCGTAATGAGACGCCATAATTATATAGTTAGTTCTTTAATTTAATTTATGCTTTTGATGTATTTCTCACTTTAGTCTGGTACACTACATTTGGTTTTGTACCCACACTCTCTAATAAGTGATACGCTCTATCATCTTCTTTTAAATCTGCTATTTTACTGTCTTTATCATTAATATCTCCAAAAACCATAGCTCCATTTCCACATGCTGCTGAACAGGCTGTTTGAAATTCACCATCCTTAACTAAACGTCCTTCACGTTTAGCATCAAGAATAGTTTTCTGTGTTTTTTGAATACACATAGAACATTTTTCCATGACACCACGAGAACGAACAGTTACATCTGGATTTAATACCATACGACCTAAGTCGTCATTCATAAAGTAATCGAACTCATCATTCTTGTTGTATAAGAACCAGTTAAAACGACGTACTTTATAAGGACAGTTGTTAGCACAGTATCTTGTACCTACACATCTGTTATAAGCCATGTGGTTTTGACCTTGACGACCATGAGCTGTTGCTGCAACAGGACAAACTGTTTCACAAGGTGCATGATTACAATGCTGACACATTACTGGTTGAAACGCTACTTGAGGATTATCTGTAGGATTTTCTAACCTATCAAACGTAGAAAGCGAACCATCACCATCTCTATCTCCAAATACATAATTCCCTAAACCTAATCCATCAGTGTCTGCTTTCTCGACATTATCACCTTCAAAAGTCTCATTAGATGAGTAATAGCGATCAATGCGCAACCAATGCATATCTCTACTTCGTCTCATTTCAGACTTACCAACAACTGGTACGTTGTTTTCAGCGTGACATGCGATTACACATGCTCCACATCCTGTACAAGCGTTTAAGTCTATTGATAAATTGAAGTGATGTCCAACTGAACGATCGAATTCATCCCATAAATCTACATCTGGAGATGTTACAGGAGTTTCAATATGATTAAGGGAAACTTGAGGAACTGAATTCCAATGTTTCTTACTTTTTGTATTAAAAACTTCTAAAGTAGTTTCCTTAATGATGTCTCCTCGACCCATCAACGTGTTATGCAACTGTACACAAGCAAACTCATGTTCACTGGATGCCTTACTAATAGAAACTTCTTGTGTTGTATTAAAATCTTGGTATAATGGATATGCATTAACACCAGTTTTCATTTCTTCCTTGAGAGCTTTGGAAGTTCTACCGTAACCAAAAGCCATACCTACAGAACCCTTTGCTTGACCTGGCTGGATAATCACAGGTACATTCTCAACAGTTACTCCATTAACCGTAACATTGACATAACTACCATTTAGACCTCCATTAGCGACATTTCTATTTACCAATTCCAAACGATCTGCATCTGCTTTTGAAACGGTAACATAATTGTCCCAAGTAGTTCTTGTAATAGGATCAGGAAATTCTTGCAACCAAGGGTTGTTGGCTTGTTGACCATCTCCCATACCTACTTTAGTATAAAGTGACAACTCCATACCTTTAGTTTCAGCAGAAGCTGCTAATTGTCTTGCAGCAGTTCCACCAGTAGCAACATTCATTGCCATAGTATCTTTTTGAGATGCACTAGAAGATGTTTCTTCTTTATCCTTCAAACCTAAACCTTCTGCGACATCTTGAATTACTCCACCGACAAAAGTCTTATCATCATTCGATGTAGAAGTAGTTGATGCTGAACTTGAACGTCCTACATAAAAACCATCTTGCACTACTTTGTTAAATGAAGATCCACCTAAACCATTTTGAGTCCAAACAGATTTTATGTAATCTCTGTATGAGCCCGATTTCCCTGTCCAAGCCATCAATACTTCCTGAAATTGTTTGGTATCAAATAACGGACGTATAGTTGGCTGCATCATAGAATAATGGCCCGACTTAAATTCAAAATCACCCCAAGATTCTAAATTATGAGGCAAAGCTGCTATATATTCGCAATTGGTTGATGTTTCGTCTTGTTTCATCGAAAATGCAACCGATAATTCTGTTTTCTTTAATCCTTCAGCAAAATCTGAAGCGTTAGGTAACGTGTACATTGGGTTAACACCTTTCATAATAATGGCACCAACTTTACCTGCTTTCATGTCAGAAACCAACTGCATTACTGCTTTGTTGTTTCCTTGGCGTGTTTTAATCGTAGTTTTAGAATCAAAAGCACTACTTGAAAGCGCTTCATTTATTTCTAAAACTGTGGTCTGAGCATTTACATCTTGAATACCAGAAACTACAACACCATTTCTACCCGCTTTGGTTAATTCTTTCGCAGCATCTTTTACCGCTTTATCCAAAGCTTCTGGTAAAAATCCAGGAATAGCCACTCCAACAACATAGCTGTATAATTTAGCTAATGCTAATTTTTGTTGGCTTGGTGTTAATGGCACACGCTTATCTGCATTTGCACCAGAAAGAGACATATTAGATTCAAATTGAATATGTCTTGACATTTTTCCGTTAGCCGGAATACGTTTTTTGGCATAACCAGACTCAAAACCTCCTCCTTGCCAATCTCCTAGAAAATCAGCACCAACAGAAACTATAGTCATAGCTTTTGAAAAATCGTAATCAGCCATACCTCTTTCACCATACTTGGCTTGGTAGGCATCTAATGTTGCTGACTCTGATACAGCATCATAAGCCACATGCTTTACATTACCGAATTTTGATTTGAAGTCTGCAATTAATTTATCTGTAGATGGACTTGGCATTGTGTGCGTTAACACTACAATTTGCTTTCCATTTAATCCATTTAATTTTGAAGTTGTTTCAGACATAAAAGTATCCCAAGAAATTTTGGAATCTCCTTTTATTGGTGATTTTATTCTTAGGTTATCGTACAATCCTAAAACGGAAGCATTAACCCTTGCATTTGCCATGCCGTGAGTTGCTGCATCTGTATTGTTTTCAATCTTAATTGGTCGTCCTTCCCTAGTCTTTACTAAAACACTTGCGAAATCAAACCCGTTTGCAATTGTAGTTGCGTAGTAGTTTGCAACACCTGGAATAATTTCTGTTGGCTGCACTACGTAAGGAATTGACTTAATCACTGGTCCTTCACAAGCTGCCAAAGATGCCGCAGCTGTACTAAAACCAACATATTTTAAGAAATCACGACGCGATGTTGATGAAGACTCTAACGATTCTTTATCTCCTAAAAACTCATCTGTTGGAATTTCTTCCACAAACTCATTCTGTTGTAGCGTCTCAACAATAGAGCTGTTTTCGTTTAGCTCCTCAACACTTTTCCAGTATTTCTTGTTTGATGACATATGATTCTGAATTACTTCTTTTTTAATATTAATAATGACACTTACCGCATTCTAATCCACCCATCTGTGCCGCAGTTAACTGATCTACACCATACTTTTTGGATAATTCCTCATGTATTTTAGTGTAATATTCGTTATCTTTTACTTTTACATTTGTTTCCCTATGGCAATTAATACACCAGCCCATTGTTAATGGTGCGTGTTGATACATAATCTCCATTTCCTCCACAGGACCGTGACAGGTTTGACATTCAATACCTGCGACAGACACGTGCTGTGAGTGGTTAAAGTAAGCAAAGTCGGGCAAGTTGTGAATACGAATCCATTTTACGGGTTGTGTAACACCTGTGTATTGCTGTTCTGCCTCGCTCCAACCTACAGCTTTGTATAATTTTTGAATTTCCGCGTTATAATCCACACCGTATTCATTAATTCCTTCTGTGTGTACATTTTCCGCTACTTCACCAATAGATTTGTGACAGTTCATACATACATTTAAAGATGGAATACCAGAAGTCTTACTCACTCTAGCAGAAGAGTGGCAATATTTACAGTCGATACCGTTAACACCTGCATGAATTCTATGTGAGTAATGAATTGGCTGAACTGGCTCGTAACCTTGATCTACTCCAACTTGCATAAAGTATCCATACACAAAATAACCACTTGCTAATAAAAAGAAAATGGCTGTAACCAAAACCAAGAATTGATTTTGCACAAAGGCTTTCCAAATTGGAGTTCCTTTTTCCTTAACAGGTCGCTCTATACCTTTTTCATCTGCAAAACGATTTAAAGTACGATTTACAAGAATCAATGCAATTGCCAATAACGCGAACAATAGTGCTAATGCGCCTAAGATTAAATTATTTGAGGTTCCGCTTTCTCCGCCTCTACCACCAGATGGCCCTTCTTCTGCAACAGTAGGTTCTGCTTTAGGTTGAGCGGTATAAGCTAAGATATCAGAAATATCTTGATCGGTCAGCGTAGGAAAAGCTGTCATTGCTGTTTGGTTGTACTCTGCAAAAATTTTATTTGCATAAGCATCACCAGACTTAATGACACCAGCACTGTTATGTATCCAGTCATTTAACCATGCTCTGTCCAAGCCTTCTTCTTCAGCAAGCCTAGCTTCTACATTACGTAATGCAGGACCAGTCATTTTCTTGTCTAACTTGTGACACGATGCACAATTGGTGTTAAACAGTGACTTTCCGTTTTTTGGATCGCCTTCTTGAGCTGTAAGTGAGGTTGAAAACGTGAATAATAAAATGAAACCTAAATAAAGAATACTTGAGGTTAAATTACGGTAGATCACCTGTTTCATATTATAAGTTGAATTATCTTCTAAACTTTGGTACAATTTTTTCATTAAAAA